>CALMCS010000673.1 GCA_937862875.1 uncultured Comamonadaceae bacterium | reverse complement strand
GCATGCAAGCGCGCCACTGCAGCGCCGACCGCGTAGCGCCCGGAATCGAGCCGAATCACCCACCCGCCATGTTCCAGCGACGCCAGCAAGCGCGAGACGGTGCTTTTGTACATGCGGGTGCGCTCCGCCAGCTCCGCAAGGCTCAGGCCATCGTCGCCATTGCGAAACGCCGCCAGCAGGCTCAAGGCCCGGTCCACGGCGGCGACGCCACCCGGGGCGGCGTTTTCATCGGCCACCGATTCGTTCACGGATTTGCGCGGCATACAGGAAAACCCTTGCTTCAAAAACTTGACAGGCGAGACGACTGAATAGCAATATCTTATAAGACAGAATATAGTTCTATCTAATAGAACGATACGAATTTTAGAACCGGATGTCAATGGGTGGCATCCGAACCGGTCGCAGCAGCCACACCAGGCCGCGGACCTACCTCACACTGAATCACGGATGGCAACCATGGCGCAAACGCACTCTTTTGACGTACTCATCAGCGAAGTCGGCCCACGCGACGGACTTCAATCCGTCAGCCGCACGATGTCCACCGCAGACAAATGCGCGTGGATCGACGCGCTGGTCGCCTCGGGCCTGCAAGAGATCGAGGTCGGCTCCTTCGTCTCGCCCAAGCTGCTGCCGCAGATGGCCGACACCGCCGCCGTGGTCGCACACGCCATTCGCCACCCGAATTTGACCGTCATGGCACTGGTCCCCAATCTGCGTGGCGCGCAATCGGCCTTCGAGGCGGGAGTGCACAAGATCACCATGCCAATCTCCGCCAGCCGCGCCCACTCGCTCGCCAACGTGCGCAAGACGCCGGAAGAAATGGTGGAGGAAGTCCGCAACATCGTCGCCCTGCGCAACGACATCGCGCCCCATGTGCACATCGAGGCAGGTATTTCCACCGCCTTCGGCTGCACCCTGCAGGGCACCGTCGCCGACGACGATGTGATCGCCCTGGCTGCCGCCTGTGTGGAGGCCGGAGCGAATGAATCGGGCCTCTCGGACACCACGGGCATGGCCAATCCGGCACAGGTCAAACGCCTGTTCAAACGCCTCATCGCCGAACTGGGCGACAAGGCCGGCGCGGCACACATGCACAACACGCGCGGATTGGGACTGGCCAACTGTCTGGCCGCCTACGACGTGGGAACGCGCACCTTCGACGCCTCGCTGGCCGGTCTCGGCGGCTGCCCGTACGCACCGGGCGCATCGGGCAATGTGGTGACCGAAGACCTGGTCTTCATGTTCGAGGCCATGGGCGTGCGCACCGGCGTGGATGTGGAGCGACTGATCGCCGCACGCGAGGCGCTGGCACGCGGCCTGCCCGGCGAGGCGCTGTATGGCATGACGCCGCTGGCCGGCCTGCCCAAAGGCTTCCTGCCGACGGTCTATCACCACGCCTGAATTGGCGCGCCGCAATCACCCAACACCCCACAGATACCTGAGCTCGCACATGAACGACACCACCCACAACCTGCCCTACTCCGGCGTTCGCGTCATCGAATTCGTCCACATGGTCATGGGCCCCAGCTGCGGCCTGATGCTGGCCGATCTGGGGGCCGAAGTCATCAAGGTCGAGCCGGTAGGCCATGGCCGCAACGGCGACGCCACGCGCAATCTGCTCGGCTCCGGTTCCGGCTTTTTCCCGATGTTCAATCGCAACAAGAAAAGCGTCACGCTCGACCTGCAATCGCCCGAAGGCAAGGAGGCCGCACTCAAGCTGATCGCCACGGCCGACGTGGTCTGCGAGAACTTCAAGCCCGGCACCATGCGCAAGCTGGGCCTCGACTACGAGAGCCTGAAGGACCAGTTCCCGCGCCTCATCTACGTCAGCCACAAGGGCTTTCTGCCCGGCCCCTACGAGCACCGCACGGCGCTCGATGAAGTGGTCCAGATGATGGGTGGCCTCGCCTACATGACCGGCCGTCCCGGCGACCCGTTGCGCGCAGGCACCAGCGTGAACGACATCATGGGCGGCATGTTCGGCGCCATGGGCGCGATGGCCGCGCTCGCCCAGCGCGAGAAAACCGGCAAGGGTCAGGAGGTGCAAAGCGCGCTCTTCGAGAACAACGTGTTCCTGATCGCCCAGCACATGATGCAGTACGCCGTCACCGGCAAACCAGCAGCGCCCATGCCCGCGCGCATTTCCGCCTGGGCGATCTACGACGTCTTCGAGGTCCAGAACGGCGAACAGATCTTTCTCGCGGTGGTCAGCGACTCCGCCTGGCGCGTGTTCTGCGATGCGTTCCAGCTCACCGAGCTGCGCGACGACCCACGCCTTGGCAGCAACAACGACCGCGTACGGGCCCGCGACTGGCTCATGCCACTGCTGCGCGACAAGCTCGCGGCCTACGACGCGGCCTACATCGCCCAGGTGTTTGAGTCGAACGGGCTGCCTTTCGCCCCGATCGCGACTCCGCACGAGTTGCTGGACGACAAGCACCTCAACGAAAGCGGCGCTCTCGCGGAAATCGAACTGCCCGACGGCCGCAAAACCAAGACCGTGTTGCTGCCTCTGACGCTCGACGGAAAGCACCTGGAAGTGCGCCTGTCGCCACCCAAGCTGGGCGAGCACAGTCTGGAAATTTTGACCCAGCTGGGCTACAGCGCCGACGAGGCCACAGCGCTTGCACGCGGGCAAGCCGCATAGCCGCCAGCCAAACCGTTCATCACATCGACCCACGCGCGCCAGCAGTTATGCCGAGCGCGCTTTTTCTTCCGGGTACAGCGTTTCACCATTTCTTCAGCCACGTCAACCGCCGCGCGCCCGCTGCACGCAAGAATTTCCGGATTTCCACATCCAGCCACTTGCAGCCATGGACCGCCCTCTTTTGCTCCCCTCACGCCTGCGCAGACTGGTTCTGCAACGTGCCACGCTCTGCGTCCTGGGCCTGATTTTGCAGCTCGACGCCCTCGCCACCACACCGCTAACCATCGAGCCCGCATTGGCCAATAGTTATCGCGAGGGTGTGCCGCTCGCCTCCTACTCGGTCAGCGAAAAATATGATGGTGTGCGCGCCCTCTGGACCGGGAAAAAACTCTACAGCCGCCAGGGCCTGCCCATACAGGCACCGCCATGGTTCACGCAAGATTGGCCGGCATTGGCCTTGGACGGTGAACTCTGGGCCGGGCGCGGAAACTTCGACACCGCACAATCGGTCGTTGCGCGTGGCGCTGACAACGATGAGCGATGGCGGCAAGTGCGCTACATGGTGTTCGATGCACCCAAGGCCAGTGGCACGTTTCAGGATCGCTTGGCGGCTGCGAGGTCCGCGTTGCAATCGACCTCCGCACAACATGTCGAAGTGGCACCGCAGTGGCCCGCAACCAGTCACCAGGCATTGATGGAGCAACTGCGCGCGTTCAGCCATCGGGGTGCGGAGGGTTTGATGCTGCGCCGCACCGATACGCCCTATCGCGCGGGGCGAAGTGACGATCTGCTCAAACTGAAATTGCTGGATGACGCTGAAGCAGTCGTCATCGCCCATGTGCCGGGCAAAGGCAAGTACGCGAACATGACCGGCGCGCTCAAAGTCGCTACCCCCGATGGCAGACAGTTTCAATTGGGCAGCGGCTTGAGCGATGCGCAACGCCACCATCCGCCGCCCGTCGGCAGCACGGTCACCTATCGATTCAACGGGTACCACGCCAGCGGCCTGCCCCGCTTTGCGCGCTTCTGGCGGATTCGCGATGACGAGCCGCAACAGACGATGAAAGACACGCAGACGAAAAAAATGCCAGCGGAATCACGTTGAATCTCAACGCAAAACAGCTGGCATTTCTTGTCGAGCGCTCCACTGAAACTCAGCGAGCGCCCTCTTCGATGTCACATCCTACATTTCAATCGACGTTCACACGTTGCGACCGAATGGGCCATCGTCGCCCACTTGCACCAGGCGCTCTTCGCTCATTTTGGCAGCGACCTTGCGCTTTGCAGCAGGCTTGGCGGCCGCCTTCTTGGCAGTAGGTTTGGCAGCAGGTTTGGCCGCGGGTTTGGCCGCTGGCTTTGCAGCCGACTTGGCCGCAGCCTTGACGGGAGCAGCGGCCTTCACAGCAGCTTTCGTAGCTGGTTTCGCCACAACCACCTTCTTGGCCGCAACCTTCTTCGCCGCAGGCTTGCTGGCCAGCTTCTTGACGGGAGCCTCATCCACGACGCAATCGGCGAAATAGGTGACGTTGCCGTCCGCGTCTTCCAGCTCGACCAGACCGTGAATATCGGTCTCGAAGCCCGGGCACAGCGCAGAAAACTCACGCGAGAACTTGAGGTAGTCGCAGATCTTCTTGTTGAACACTTCACCAGGAATGAGCAACGGAATACCCGGTGGGTATGGCGTGATCAGGCTGGTGGTGATGCGGCCTTCCAGGTCGTCGATCGGCACGCGCTCGGTACGGCGCTGCGCGATGTGCGCAAACGCGTCGCTTGGCTTCATGGCGGGCTCGAGATCCGACAGGTACATGTCGGTCGTGAGACGCGCGATGTCGTACTTCGCGTAGAGCTGGTGAACGTGCTGGCACAGGTCCTGCAAGCCCATGCGCTCGTAGCGCTTGTGCTGCTGGCAGAACTCGGGAAGGATGC
>CALMCS010000672.1 GCA_937862875.1 uncultured Comamonadaceae bacterium | reverse complement strand
CCGTGCTTGTGGCCCAGCCCCGAACGCGGCAGGATCAGCGCGGCGTAGCCCGGGTCTTTCAGGTAGATCGAGATGCCGGTGGGCACCAGTTGCCATGCATTGGGCTTGAGCTCCAGCGGCTCATCCAGGCATGCGCGCAGGTCGAGCCCTGCGCTGCCGGGAGTGGCGTAGTTGGGCAATTGATCCGCCATGCGCGGATCGAGAACTTTCACATCTATCTTCACTTGAATTTGCTTTCATTGGGACCGGCCTTCAAACTTCTACCGGTCCATTTGCCGAGCACCGTGCGCACCACGCGCGACAGGACGAACAACCAGATGAGTATAAGGATCGGCCAGCCACCGCCGAAGTCCATCACGGCGAAGCCCCCTATCAGCAGGATCACGCCCAAGTAGATCCACAGCGGCGGAATCTTGAAGCCGGAGCCGGACAGCGCCTTGAGCTTGTCCGCCCCGAACACCTGCTTGATTCTTTCGCCCGGCGATTCGCCGGGTACAACCGGGGCCGCCACCGACGTGGCCCAGCCCGTGGTCGTCTCCGGGGCCTTCGCGGCGCGCTTGGCGTTCTGCGCCTTGGCCCGGGGAAGTGCGGTCATTTGCTGGCCGCCCGACAGCGCCTTGGCCTGCTGGGCGACCAGATCCTCCACATATTTCGCAAAATCTCCGTTGGGCGGAGTGTCAGCCTTGCTGTGTCGGGAAAGACTGAAAGGATTTTGCATGGACATGGGGATGGACCTTGAGTTGGACCTTGAGTTGGACCTGCTGCTCAACCCTTGACGGGAACGCGCCGGGCGATTTCTGCGATCAGCTCATCGGCCAGCACTTGCTTGGAGGCGCGTGGGATCTCTCGATGGCCTTCGGCATCGATCAGCACCAGCGCGTTGTCATCCTGCCCGAAAGTGGCCGGGCCGATATTGCCCACCAGCAGCGGCACGCCCTTGCGCGCGCGCTTGGCGCTGGCATGGGCGATCAGGTTCTCGCTTTCGGCGGCAAAACCCACGCAGTACAAGGCACCGGACTCGGCACGCGGGGAATGCGCCACCGCGGCCAGGATGTCGGGATTCTCGACAAACGCCAGCGTGGGCACGTCGCCCGAGCCGTCCTTCTTGATCTTCTGGTCGCTGGCATGGGCCGGCCGCCAGTCGGCCACCGCGGCCGTGGCGATGAAAATCGAGGCGCGGTTGGCCATTTCCGTCGTCGCATCGAACATCTGCTGCGCCGACTGCACATTGAAGCGCTGCACGCCGCGTGGCGTGGGCAAATGCACCGGGCCGGCAATCAGCGTGACCTCGGCACCGGCCGCGCGTGCGGCACGCGCCACCGCAAAGCCCATCTTGCCGCTCGAGTGGTTGGTGATGCCGCGCACCGGGTCGATGGCCTCGAACGTCGGTCCGGCCGTCACCAGGACATGGTGGCCGACCAGCTTCTTGGGGGACAGATAGGCCGTCAGGTCTTCCAAAATCTCGGCGGGCTCGAGCATCCGGCCATCGCCGGTCTCGCCGCAGGCCTGCGCGCCGTTGCCGACGCCCAGAACCACCGCACCATCTTGAGCGACCTGCGCCATATTGCGCTGGGTGGCGGGGTGCAGCCACATTTCACGGTTCATGGCGGGCGCGAGCAACAGAGGCACCCGGTCGATCGGGCGTGCCAGGCAGAGCAGGCTCAGCAGCTCGTCCGAGCGGCCCTGCACCAGCCGGGCAATGAAGTCGGCGCTGCAGGGCGCTATCAACAGGGCATCGGCCTCTCGGCTGAGGTTGATGTGCGGCATGTTGTTGGGTTCGCGCGCATCCCATTGCGAGGTGTAGACCGTGCGGCCGCTCAGGGCCTGCATGGTGATCGGCGTCATGAACTGCTCGGCAGCTTCCGTCATGACGACCTGTACCGTCGCGCCGGCCTTGATCAACAGGCGGCAAAGCTCCGCAGATTTGTAGCAGGCGACGCCGCCGCTCAGGCCCAGGACAATGTGTTTTCCAGCAAGCTGTGTCATGCGTCGAATTTATCAGACTGCGCCAGAGCGGCCGCGACTTATTTCGCCCTCCCCGGCGCATTCCCGGAATTGCGGTGAATGCGGAGGAAAACTAAGGCGATAGCCCAACTCATCTGCGCGGTATGCGGGTCGACCCGTATAATCGGAATTTCCCACCACCATAAAAGACATGACCAAGTTTGTCTTCGTTACCGGCGGTGTGGTGTCTTCCCTGGGCAAGGGAATCGCCTCAGCCTCCCTTGCTGCGATCCTCGAATCGCGCGGCCTCAAAGTCACTCTCATCAAGCTGGACCCCTACATCAACGTAGACCCCGGCACGATGTCGCCCTTTCAACATGGCGAAGTGTTCGTGACGGACGACGGTGCAGAAACCGACCTTGACCTCGGACACTATGAGCGTTTCATCGAAACGCGCATGAAGCAGACCAACAACTTCACGACCGGACGAATCTATCAGTCCGTTCTGGAGAAGGAACGTCGCGGCGACTATCTGGGCAAGACCGTACAGGTCATCCCACATATCACCAACGAAATTCAGGAATACATCAAGCGCGGAGCCGGCATCGGTACCGACGATGCTGTCGACGTCGCAATCTGCGAAATCGGCGGCACCGTGGGCGATATCGAGTCCCTGCCGTTCCTGGAAGCCGTTCGTCAGCTCTCGCTCAAGCTCGGCCCGAACAACTCCGCCTTCGTACACCTCACCTACCTGCCGTACATCGAGACGGCCGGCGAGCTGAAAACCAAGCCCACTCAGCACACGGTGCAGAAGCTGCGCGAAATTGGTATTCAGCCCGACGCCCTGCTGTGCCGCGCCAAACACGCGGTGCCGGCTGAAGAGCGCGAGAAGATCTCGCTCTTCACCAACGTGCAGGAATGGGGAGTGATCTCCATGTGGGACGTGGACACCATCTACAAGGTGCCCCGCATGTTGCACG
>CALMCS010000671.1 GCA_937862875.1 uncultured Comamonadaceae bacterium | reverse complement strand
TGGCCGCGCCCGCACCCCGCCCAGCGCCAGCGCCCGTGGCACAGCCTCCGCGCGCCGCGTCGGGCTTTGACGACATGGACGACGACATTCCGTTCTGATCCAGTGCATCATTGTTTTTTCAATCGACTGCAACAGTTGTTGAAATAGCATAATCGGGCCGGTGCGCCGCTGCGATGCATGTGGTGGCGCGCCTGTTCGAACCGGGCGGCGTGGGTGCCGCCTTTTCTTTGCCAAGGCCGATCCCATGCGTTTTTCCTCCCTTGTCCGCCCCCATTCTTTGCTTTCCCTGTGCCTGGTCATGTTGGTCGCGGGCTGTGGCGGCGGCTCGGGGGGCGACGACGTGGGGCCTCCGCCCGGCACGCAGCAATATCCCGGTGGCTTCTGGGAGGGCACGGTGGGCACGGGCGCAGCGCAGCGCACGATGGTCGGCTTCATCGACGGCGGCGAGGATGGCAAAGGCGGTGAGTTCTATCTCGCGCGCGGCGCCGCGGGTGCCGCCGGATACGACGGACTCTATGGCCTGCTGCGCACCAACGTAACGGCCGTGCAGGCCACGGGGGTGACCTACTTCTCGGTGCAGGACGGCAAGTTTGCCTCGGGCATCACGCTGCGTGGCACGGCCACACCCAGCGCAGCCACGGGCAAGACGGTGCTCATCAGCGGCAACTACACCAGCGCTGCGGGCACGGCGGCGGCCAGTGGCACACCCACCCCGTTCAAGCTGAACTACAGCAAGCTCAACGACTATCCGGCCCGTGCCAACCTGATCGCGGGCACCTACCGGGGCTCGGGCGTCTTTGGCGGCCAATGGGTCTTCACGGTGACCGAGCGTGGCGTGCTGTCCGGTCGGGTGGGCGGCTGCAACGTGCAAGGCATTGCCACTCCGCGCTCACAGGACTCGGCGCTGTATTCGGTGACGATGAACCTGACGGGCGACGAGACTTCGTGCGGCTACCGCAGTTCGCAGCAGTCGGGCGTGGCGGTACTGCGCTTCGACGCCAACAACGTGCCCAACGGCATCTGGGTGTTCACGCGCAACTCCATCGGCACGGACAACACCTTCGTGCTCAATGGCCTGGCCGATCCGCGCCAGCCGACCACGCCCTCCCCCACGCCGCTGTCGGCCGCGGGCAACTGGGCCGGCACGCTGACGCTGCCCGCAGGCGTGACGGGAGATCTGGACATCCACGGCACGGTATTGCCCGACGGCGGCATGTTCTTCTACACGAACAGCAGCTTCAACCACAACGTGCTCTACGGGCGCCTGATCCGCTACAACAACGACCAGACGACCAACCGCTTCGTGACGGCCAACGACGGCGTGTTCTTCGACCGCCTGCTCGACGGTACGGGCGGCTACCTGGGCGGTTACGTCAGCGGCGTGCTGGTCGATGCCACGGTGGAGAGCGCCGCGGCGAACGGCATCGCGAATCGCCTGACAGGCACCTATAGCTATCCCACGCAGCCGGGCGGCTATCCGACACGGTTCACGATGCAGCCCGATTCCATCTACACGCTGCCCACCCGCCGTGTTGGGCAGGCAGATACCAACATGATCGTCGGCAGCTACCGCATGGCTGGCAGCAGCTTCGGCGGCCACCAGGTGGACATCGACATCGCCGTGGACGGCTCCATCACGGGTGTCACCAGCAACGAATGCCAGATCGTGGGCAAGCTGCTGGGCAACCTGGACGGAGGCAAGCAGAACCTGTACCGGGTGGAAGCCCTGGGCTTTCTGGACGACGCGAAACCTGCCAACTCCATCGGCTGTGAACTGTCGACCGGACCATCCCAATCGGGCTCGGCGGCAGCCATCTTCGATGCCAACGGCGAAGTGGTCGGTCTGCGGATTCTGACGGCTGGTCTGCTCCAGTCCGGTCAACGCGCTCACACAGTGTTTGTGGGCACGAAGCGCCCGGCACCTTGAGTGACGAATAGGCGCACAGCACTTGCGCAGCAAGCGCTTTGCGCTACGTTATCGATAGCATTTTCTCCCTGTTCAAGGCGAAAAAAATCCCTCGCCAGGCGAGGGATTTTTGCGGAAAGCCATCTGCCGATCAGAACGAATACGGCGACTTCAGCGGATTCACCGGCAGCGCCTGGCGGCCCGTGTAGGGCTCCAGCGCGTAGCGCACGTACAGCCCGCCCCTGAACTGGCGGTAGTCGCGCGCGTTGTCCAGCGACAGGTGGCTGCCGATGAACAGCCGTGGGTGGAGCTGGTACTCGAGGGCTACCCCCAGGTTGTAGCCCAGGCCGGTCTTGCTCTGGCCAGGGTAGATGGCGGTGGTGTTGGCGCCGGCCTGGCCGAACGCCTCGGCATCGCTCGCGGCCTGGGCGGCGGCGCTCTGGCGCGTGCGGCTGGTGGGGAAGTACGGCGCCGCGTCCTCCTTGAAGTACTGCACGCCCAGGGCGCCCTTGATCTGGTAGCTCAGGCGGCCGCTGCGCTGCGCCCAGTCGAAGGGCACGCTCATGGCCAGGAACTGCTGCGGGCTGAAGTAGCCGCCGTGGCCGTAGGTGAAGTAGCGCAGGTTCTTGTCGTAGGTCATGCCCGTGAAATTCAGGCCCGCGGTGAAGGCCGAATCGGCGGTGCGATGAACGCGCCAGTACATGCCGCCGCCCAGTTCGGCGCGGTAGTTGGACTGGACGTTGTGGCCCTGCAGGCTGTGCAGCGCGCCGATGGCGTAGGTGCCGAAGCTGCCGTCGTCCCAGGTCAGATCCAGCCGGCCACCGTTGGCGGACACCGTGCCCCAGCGCTCGCCCGTGCGCGCGTCGCGCGCGCCGGCGAAGGAGAGCGTGCTGTCCGTCACCGGGCGGCGCGAGAGCTCGCCCGTCAGGGAGGTCTGGTCGCTCAGGCCCATGCGGTAGCGCACGCCGCCCATGATGTCGTTCTGGCGGAAGCCCAGCGGCAGCGTGCCCACGTCCACGGCCAGGTTGGCCGTCTCGTAGCCGATGCCCAGGCCCACGCCATTGTCGTTCTGCGAGCCCGGCGAGCGCAGCGGCATGTCCAGCGCCGTGGCCGGGCCGCCGCCGAAGCGGCTGAGGGTGCCGTAGGTGGTGTCGGGCGTGCCGGAGCTGACGCCCGTGGGCGTGGCGCGCAGGGTCATCATGCCGTCGCCGGCGCCGAACTTCAGCTCCACCGGCGCCTGCATGTCGGTCAGGCGGCTCATGCCGGACTCGCCCTGGCGCGCACGGCCGACCACGCCCACGGACAGCATGGGCGTGCGGCCCTCCTGCATTTCGGACAGCTCGTCGAGTGCCGAGCGCGGGCGCGCGGGCTGCGGCACCCCGCCCGGGGTCTGCATGGGCGCTGCGGCGGCCCACAGCGACGGCGCGGGCGCCGCCTGTGCGGAGGCCGCATAGGCGGCCTGGGGCGTCATGTAGCCCGTGGTGGGTTGGGGCACGTAGAGGGGGGCCGGTGCGGCAGCCGGGGCTGCGTAGCCTGCGGGTGCGGCAGATGCCGGTGCAATGGTGGCTCGGGCAGCTGGCAGCGCGGCGCGTGCCTGCGAGGTTGATTTGGCAGTTGCACGCTGGGGTGCTGCTGCTGCGGCTGCAGGCGCCGCAGCAGCGCTGGTCGCTGCACTGCCGTAGTAGCTGGTGGGCGTGGCCAGGGGCATGGCGGCGGGCGCGGCCACGGGGAAGCGCGCTGCCCCTGCGGGCTGGGGAATGAAGGGCTGCGGCCCACCGGCCATGGCGGGCATGGGCTGTGCGGCGGAGTAGGCCGAGGGCGCGGCGGCCATGGGTACGGCCGTGGGGAAGGGCGTGCGCCCGCCCCAGTTCGCCAGGGCGGCGGTGCGGCGGAAGGGGTTGCCGCCCGGCGCGGCCGCGTTGCGGGCCGAGGCGCCTTGCCCCGCGACCCCGAGCAGCACGGCGCGCTGGCGGTTTTCGGCCTCGATGGCGGCCGCGAAATACTGTCCGGCCTTGGTTGCCTCACCCTTGGCGCGGTACAGGCGGCCGGCGGCCGTCAGCACCTCGGGGTCCTGGGGCGCCAGCTGCAGCGCGACCTGAATGGCCGATTCCGCATAGGCGAAGTCCTTGGTGGCCGTGGCGGCCGAAGCGGCCGGCAGCAGCAGCTTGAGGTTGCGTGGGTCCTTCTCCAGCAGGCGGTGGTAGAGCTGCATGGCCTGGGTGTGGTCACCGTTGTCGCCGTACATGCGGGCCAGCACGCCCACCACGTCGGGGTCGTTCGGGCGCTCGGCCAGCAGCGGGGCCAGGGTGTCGTAGGCGGTGGCGAGGTCACCGGCCTCGCGCAGCGCGTCGGCCTGGCGCAGGATGTAGCCCACGCGGATGTCCTCGTAGCCGCGCCGCTCCTGCGCGGACATGGGCGTGTCCTGCAGTTGGCGCAAGATGCCGGCCAGCTCCACGTCCTGGTGGGTCTTGAGCAGCGCCGCGGCGTACTGCAGGCGCAGGCCGGTGTCGGGGCGCGCCGTGCGCGCCAGCATCTCGCGCACCATGGCGAGCGCGCGGTTGGGGTCGCCCGCATCGGCATAGGA
The DNA here is from genome assembly GCA_937862875.1 of uncultured Comamonadaceae bacterium. GTDB lineage: Bacteria > Pseudomonadota > Gammaproteobacteria > Burkholderiales > Burkholderiaceae_C > Diaphorobacter_A. Next base: position 2,265 of record CALMCS010000671.1, on the reverse strand, counting down.
CAGGGCCACGGTGCCCATCAGCTCAGGGTCCTGTCCCACGAAGGGTTCGGCCTGGGCCAGCACGGACTGGGCCTGCTGCACGCGGCCCTCGCGGCCCAGCGCGGCGGCGGCGTCGGCCTGCACGTGCACCCAGACACGCTTTTGCAGCGCGGCAATGTCGCGCGTGCGGTTTTTCTCGGGGATGCGTTCCAGCGTGGCCAGCGCGCCCGTCCAGTCACGTGCTTCGGATGCGAGCAGCGCGCTGGCGTACAGCGCCTCGGGCATGTGCGGGTTGGATACCAGCAGCCCGTCCATCACGCCGCGCGCCTCGCTGGTGGCGCCCATCTTCAGGTACAGACGCGCCAGGTCCAGCCGCACCCAGGGGTTGCCGGGGTCGTTGAGCAGCGCGTCTTCCAGTGCGGTGCGCGCGGCATGGTCGTCGCCGCGTTCGGCGGCGGCTCGGGCCTGGCCCAGGGCCTGGGTAGCGCGCAGGCGGCCCAGGGCGCCCACCTTTTCCTGCTGGCTGGGCGTGAGTTGCTCCACCAGCTTCAGCGCCTCGGCCGACTTGCCGGTTTGCGACAGCACGCCCACCAGGCCACGGATCGCGTCCGGGTTGTCGGTCTGGCGCGCCAGCACGCGGCGGTAGGCGGCCTCGGCGGCTTCGAGCTGGCCCAGCTCGGCCAGCACGTCGGCCAGGTCGTTCTCGGCGGTGACTTCACGGGCGTCCAGGCGCACGGCCTGGTCCAGCAGCTGGCGCGCGTTGCCCAGGTCGCCGGCGTCGCGCGCGGCGCGGGCCTGCTCGATCAGCGTCCAGTAGGTGGCGCTGTCCAGCGCCTGCTTCCAGCGTGCGGGTGAGCCCTGGCGCGTGGCGCGCTCCAGGTAGCTGCGCGCCTGGGCGAATTCTTCCTGGCGCAGGCGCAGCACGCCCATGCCGCCGAGCGCGTCGCCGTCGTTGGGTCGGGTTTCGAGCACGCTGCGAAATTCGGCCTCGGCGGCTTCGAGGTCGCCGTCCTCCAGTGCCTTGAAACCGTCGGTGCTGCGTTGGCGCAGTGGGTCGCGTGCGGCGGTGGCACCGGCGCTGGCGGTGCGCTGGCGCACCTCGATCTCGCGCAGGCGGGCCTGCATGGCCTCGTCGCCCGGATAGGCGCGCAGGAAGGCCTGGTAGAGCGGAATGTCGGCCGCGCGGCTGCCCGTCCAGGCCAGTGCCTTGCGCCAGCTGTCGGTGGCAGCCTTGCCCACTTCAGGGTGGCCCGCCAGGCGGGCGAGCTGGGCGATGCCCTCGCGCCGCGTGGGTTCGCGGTAGGTGAGGTGCTGGGCCAGGGCCAGGGAGATCTTGGCGTCGTCGGGCGATTGGCGCGCCAGCTGCTCCAGGCCACGGCGGGCCTCGTCCCAGCCGCCGGAGGTGCCGCCCAGCGTCTGGTAGTACTCCAGCGCCAGCGGGCCGGTGGGCGCCTGGTTGCCCAGGGCCGCCTGGTAGCTGCCTAGCGCTTGCTCGGCCTGGCCGGCGCGGGCCTGGTCGCGCGCCTGCTGCACCTGGGCGCTGTTGCGCTGCACGCCGATGTCTTGCTGCAGCCGTTCCACCAGGCGGTGGTTGGGGTGGGCGCGGCGCAGTTGCTCCAGGTAGCGCTGCGCCTCTTCGACGTTCTGGCCCTGCAGTTGGGCGCGGGCCATGCCGTAGAGGGCGTCGGGCTGGTTCGGGTCCACGCGCAGGAGTTTTTGCCAGCTGTCGATGGCGCGCTGGGCGTCGCCACGCGACTGCCAGTACTGGCCTTGCTCGATCAGTGTCTTGGTGGCGGCGTCCTGGGCCTGGGCCGGGACGGCCAGGCCGCCCAGGGAGGCGACGAGGCCCAGAATCAGGGTGTTTTGGTGGTGGCGCTTCTTTGCGGACATGCCTTTTCCCAGCGTAATTGCAGCCTGCCGGAAGGCAGGAATTGGTAGCGTTGATCCATCCAGCCCGTGCCAAAGAGGCCCAGGACCTGGTCGTAATAGGGTGGCTGGCCGCCGGGCGGCGCCTCCAGCAGTTGGGTGCGTACGCGCTCTTGCTGCGCCTTGAGGGCGGCTGCGGCGCCCAGTGTGCGCAGGTAGGGCAGCAGAGCGGCGGAAAAGCCCGCGGGGCCCTGGCCGTCCGTCTGCCCGGTGACGGTCTGTACCTTCTCGGGAGGAACGGCGGCGGTGCGCAGCGCAGCGGCCATGCCGCCCAGGCGGCGGCGCAGCACGGGCGCGAGGGCGTCGTTGCGCGGCGTCATGCCGGCCCAGAGGTAGGTGCGGATGGCGTCGTAGCTGCCG
>CALMCS010000670.1 GCA_937862875.1 uncultured Comamonadaceae bacterium | reverse complement strand
TTCTCATTGATTGAATTTTTGCTGATTAAATCAACGATTAACAGGCGTCTATTTTGATTTAATGTTTTATTCATTTGCGAAAGTGCAGCGGCGATGGCTGAAATGAGATCTGCTGATATTTGCGTTGGTGCGCAGAGAAATGGTCTTTGAGGAATCAATAGGTATATCAATGCATTTGACTATGGTCGGATTTGCTTTTGCTGCAACGGTTTTTCTGCCCGGTTGTGCCGGTTCGCGGCCTGAGGTGCCTGCGCCATATACCGTCGTCATTACTGCCGAGGACGGGCTGAATGCAGATCGCAGCGGAAAGGCTGCGCCCGTGCAGATCACGCTATTTCGTTTGCGCGGAACCAATGCATTTGCCAATGCTGATTTCTTCTCGCTGTACGAGAAGAGTGAGCAGCTTCTGGGCGGAGAGCTGGTTTCAAAAGAGGTACTGACCCTGCGCCCCGGAGAGGCGAGGGTGATCCTCGGTAAGGCCGGTTCGGAGGAACGCGCCCTTGGTGTGTTCGTGGCCTACCGTGATTTGGATAAGGCGATGTGGCGCGGGATTGCTCCCTTGCCCGCGCCAAAAGAACCGGGGCGGTTTTCTGTGTTCACGCCTTCATTCGAGTCTGCCTATGTGAAGGTCAACGTCGGCGCAAGCCGCGTCACGGTGACTTCCAACGTGTCCGAGACACCCGTACCGACGGGTGGGAGGAGCAAGCCCAGTGGAATGCGAAACCCTCCCGGTGGTTTGTCGCTGCCCCTTCAATACCCATAACTACGGCGATAGGAATTTGCAGCATGCAGTCGAGAAAAGTTGTGTGGTCTGAGGGGATGTTTTTGCGGCCACAGCATTTTCAGCAACAGGAGCGATACATGGAGTTTTTCTCCCACTCGCGCTCCTTGTCGGCGGAGCCGTACTTCTGGGGCTTCCGTGAGTTGGTATTGGATTGGGAGGCGTTGGCACTTGGCAAGATCGCATTGCTGAACTGTGTGGGCGTCTTTCCCGACGGAACGCCGTTTGGATTTCCCAGTCAGGACGCGATGATTGAGCCTCTTGAAGTGGACAAAGCCTGCAAGGATGAGCGCATCTATCTGGCGCTTCCCATGCGCCGCGCACACGCCACGGAACTGAGTTTTCAAGACGATGAGGTACTTGCTCGGTATGTGGCCGCTGACTCGGAGATAGCGGATACCAATTCGGAATCGGGTGAGCCGAGCCTCCTGCAAGTGGCGCGGATGCGGGCCAAATTATTGCCGGAGTCTGAAATTACAGATGCCTGGTTGCGATTGGGCGTGGTTCATGTGGTGGAGCGCCGCATGGATGGCACGGTCGTCATCAACAACCGCTTCATTCCACCTTCCATTACCTATGGACAAAGTGGGTTGCTGCATTCGATGGTGGACGATATCGCGGGACTTTTACAGCAACGCGGCGAGGCACTTGCTGCGCGCGTTCTGCAGCCTGGGCGAGGCGGAATCTCGGAAGTGGGTGATTTTTTGATGCTGAACATCGTCAACCGATGGCAGCCCAGGATCACCCACTTGCGGGATCATCAGAACCTGCATCCCGAGCGGATCTACGCTCATTTGCTGGAGCTTGCGGGGGAACTTTCGACGTTCACCCGAGAGGGTCGCCGACCCATCAACCATCCAGCGTACGACCACAACGAGCCAAGTGCGTGTTTCGAGGCGGTGGTCGCCGATATTCGGCGCTCGCTGTCCATGGTGCTGGAGCAGAACGCCATCCCGATCGAGCTGCACGAGCGCCAGTACGGCGTTCGCGTAGGCGTGATTCCGGATCTCAACCTGGTCAAGCAGGCGAACTTTGTTTTGGCCGTCTATGCCGAATTGCCTACCGATGTGGTGCGCACACGGTTCCCTACGCAAGTGAAGATTGGTCCGGTCGAGAAGATTCGGGATCTGGTGAATCTGCATCTGCCAGGCGTGAGAGTGAATCCGATGCCCATTGCGCCGCGCGAATTGCCCTATCACGCCAACTACAACTATTTCCAGCTTGATACGACCAATGAGTTGTGGGATCAGTTGCAGCGTTCAGGTGGCGTGGCTCTGCACATCGCGGGGGACTTCCCTGGACTGAGGTTGGAGTTTTGGGCGATCAAAACCTGAGCCCATGAGCAACCCGTTTCCATCACACGTATCGATGCTCCCCGGAATGGGTGCAGTGAGGAGAAATAGTGATTCTGAATGCTCCCTATCCGATGTCCTCGATTGCTCCGGAGCAAGCCACTGCGTCTGAGATGTACCAAAACCGAGTCCCTTCGTTCACGCAGACTTGCCATTGACTCAGACGACTTCAAAGAACCATTGTGACCGGTCAAAACTCATTTTCTGCTCAGGATTTCATTGCGGGAAACCAGTCCTCTGAATGGGGTGCGCAGGCGTCTTCGTCGGAAGGAGCGCTACCTGTCGTGCTGAATCTGCCGGATCAGGTATGCGGCTCCAATCCTGTGGTGATGGCCGCCAATCCGGTCCTCAATCTCGTGCCGCAAATTCGCAATACCGCTCAGTTGAATGATGCTGCTCAGTTGCGGGAATTCTTGATTTCCAAAGTGCAGGGTTTCGAAAAGACGGCGCGTGGACTCGGCGTATCTCCCGAGAGCATTGTGGGCGCGCGCTACTGTCTGTGCACTCTGTTGGACGAGTCGGCGGCGCAGACGCCCTGGGGTGGGTCGGGCGTGTGGTCCCGGCACAGCCTGTTGGTGACGTTTCACAACGAGACCTGGGGAGGGGAAAAGTTCTTTCAATTGCTTTCCAAGCTTGCGCAGAACCCGCAGCAGCATCGCGATCTTCTGGAGCTGATGTATTACTGCCTGTCGCTCGGGCTCGAGGGCCGATTTCGCGTGGTGGACAACGGGCGTGCACAACTGGAGACCCTGCGCCAACGCCTTTGGACGATCTTGCGGGACATCGGCGACGCGGCCAGAGATGACCGTCTTTCAGCGCATTGGAAGGGGGCCAGCGGTGGAGAAGCTCGGGGTTGGCGGCTATTGCCGGCATGGGTGGTGGCCTGTCTTGCTGCTGTGATCGGGTTGGGGTGTTTCTTGTGGTTCACGTTTTCGCTGGCCACCCACTCAGACGCACTGTTTGCGCGTATCAATGGCCTGCATCTGAATCGACCGGTGCTGGCTCAGGTCACCAAGCCCGCTTTGGTACGGCTCGGCAAGTTTCTGGAGCCTGAAATCCAGGAAGGCCTGGTGAGCGTGCGCGACGAGTTCGATCGCAGCACGATCATTCTGCGGGGCGACGGACTGTTTGCATCCGGAGCCACCAGTGTCTTGCCCGCTTACATGCCGACGCTCAAGCGTGTGGCCGATGCGTTGGCCACCCAACCCGGCTTGGTTGAAGTGAGCGGCTATACCGACAACCAACCAATACGCACGGCGCGTTATCCGTCGAATTTCGAATTGTCACGGGAGCGCGCGGAGCAGGTCGCTGCCTACCTGAAGAGCCGCGGCGTAGCGGCGGAGCGCTTGCGTTCTCAGGGGTTGGGAGATGCGCAAGCCATCGCAGACAACAACGTCCCCGACGGTCGTGCGCGCAATCGGCGCGTGGAAGTGGTGCTGTTTGCGGCACCGAGCGCGGTCGCGATCGCAACGGAAGTGAAGCCATGATGCACGGGTTGCGACGATTTTTCGGATTTTTTGCAAGCCGCGCTTTCTGGATACTGGTGGGCGTCGTCGCACTCGCGCTGTGCATATGGTTTGCAGGGCCGCTGTTTGCCTTTGACGATCATCGACCGATGGAGTCGGCGGGCGCTCGCCGCTGGCTCATCGCCGCGCTGCTTGCGCTGTATGCACTGTGGTGGATTGCCTCCTTCTGGCGCAGACGCCGTATCAGCGGGAAGCTGTTCGAGCATATCGGGCGCATCAGGGCGTCAGTCGATGCACAGCGGAGCGATCCTGAGGTCAGTCCCGAGGTGCTTGAGCTGCAGACGCGATTTTCCGATGCCGCCAAGGCCTTGCGATCACTGCGCGTGCCGGGAAAGACGCGAAGTAGCCTCTGGGGGCGAAAGTTCATTTATGAGCTGCCGTGGTACATCATCATCGGCGCGCCAGGTTCAGGGAAGACCACGGCCCTGGTTCATTCGGGATTGGATTTCCCATTGGCGAATCGCTTTGGCAAGCTGGGGCTGCAGGGAATAGGCGGCACACGCCATTGCGACTGGTGGTTCACGGATCAAGCCGTCGTCATTGATACCGCCGGTCGTTACACCACACAAGATAGCAATCAGGAGGCCGACAAGACTGAATGGTTGGGCTTTTTAGGCTTGCTCAAGAAGTATCGCCCCCGACAACCCGTCAACGGCGTGATGTTGACGCTGAGTGTTTCGGATCTACTGACCTATACCAACGACGAACTGCTGGCCCATCTCACCACGTTGCGGGAGCGTCTCAATGAGCTTCAGACGACCTTTGCGGTGGAGCTTCCGGTCTATTTGTGGGTGACCAAGGTTGACTTGTTGGCTGGGTTCAACGAATTCTTTGGGGCCTACAGCACAGAACAGCGCAATCAAATCTGGGGGTTTACGTTCCCATACTCCGACAAGGCCGCATCCAATCGACCCACGAAAGCGGCGTTCGATAGCGAGTGGAGTGCCTTGCAGACGACCTTGTTCAGCATGCAGAACGCACACCTTGCGTCCGAGTTGGACCAGCGACGTCGCAACTACATCTATGCGTTTCCGCAGCAATTCGCTGGCTTGCACGCGCGGCTGGAGCAAGCCATAGACTTCGTCTTCTCCGCGTCAAGGTTGATGCAGCAGCCCTTGTTGCGCGGCGTGTACTTCAGCAGTGGCACGCAAGAGGGAACGGTGTTTGATCGGG
>CALMCS010000669.1 GCA_937862875.1 uncultured Comamonadaceae bacterium | reverse complement strand
TTTGTTTGGTGTTATTTATGTATGTTTTACCGGTGCAGAGCGCCGTCGCGGGATCGAGCGCGCGGAGTCGGTCAAACCTATTGCGATGCCTGCACCGAGCGTAATCCTAACGATTTCAGCCGGTGGGTGTGTGACTTCGGCGCAGTGAAAACAGTGCGCTTGTGGTCATTGGCGCATCATTGCTTCACCTGGCTTGAAAACGTTCCGTAGCGCTTGCGGTAGTCCCACGGCGCGAGGGGTGCGGTCTGTGCCCAGAGGCCAGTGTGGTCGTTCTGGGCCTGGGTCTGCAAGGGCGTCAAGCGGCGCCTGGCCTGGCCGTCGCGGGTGTAGAGCCACGCGAGGCCGGCGCTCAGCTGGGCGTTGGCGGCGTCTTGTGATTGGCAGCGCACATGGGCGATCAAGCGCCCGTATGAGTCGATGGCGACGGGGTAGATCAAGGCATCGCGCTTCAGGCACAGCTGCGCCAGATGGGCCTTGGCGCTGCGGCCATAGGCCTGCTGGAGTTCGGGTGCGTCGATGTTGGCGATGCGCACCTTCACCGCTTGCGTGGAGCGCCCAGTGGGATTTTCGGGACAGCGGGCGCGCAGGCTGTCGCCATCACTGACCGCGGTGATGACGCAGAGAAGTACGGTGGTGGAGAGGGGCACGGGAGAACCTGTCGCGAAAGGGAACTCTGAACTTTAGAGTCCATTGCGGGCCATTTGACGGGCGATTTGCTGCGTTAAAGCAGAGTTTCGTGACTTACTGGATAATAAGGGTTATCCCTATATTCTTGTTGTTACCTCGTCTCGCCATGCGCTCATGGCGGTGAGGGGGCTGGTCGCGCGCTGCTTGGCTGCGTGCCTGCCTGTTGGGCTGCGATTCGCTGTGTCCTGTCTTCTCTTTCTTCATTCCTTCTCCTTTCCGATGGCCCCCGTCTGTTCGTTGTCTCCGTGGTTTCAGGTGTCCTTGTGCTCAAAGGTCTGATCGCGTCCGTTTCCGCGTCGTTCCTGTTCGGCGTTCTGTACTACCTGGCCCCGGCGCTGGCTCCGCTCGACGGGGAGCAGATCTTCGGCTGGCGGGTGCTGTGCACCTTGCCGTTCACCACGCTGCTGGTGTTCTGGCGCGGAGAAGTGGCCAAAGTCTTTCTGCTGTGCCAGCGCGTGCTGCGGCAACCGTCGTATGGGCTGGCGTTGCTGTTCAGCGCGGCGATGCTGGGCGGGCAGCTGTGGCTGTTTCTGTGGGCTCCGATTCATGGACGGGCGCTGGCGGTTTCGCTCGGGTACTTTTTGCTTCCGCTGGTCATGGTGCTTGCGGGGCGCGTGATTTTTCGGGAACGCTTGACGCGTGGCCAGGCGCTGGCGACGGGGCTGGCCGGTTTGGGCGTGCTGCATGAATTGCTGACTGCGGGCGGGCTGGCGTGGGAGACCTGGTTTGTCGCCGTGGGCTACACCGTGTACTTCGCCTTTCGCCGCCGCATCGGTTCGGACAACATCGGCGGCCACTGGCTGGACATGGCCTTGCTCGCGCCCGTGGCGCTGTGGTTTGTCGCGCGGCCGCCGTCGTCGTTTGTGCTGGTCGCCCAGCATTCGCACCTGTGGCTGCTGATTCCCGTGCTGGGTGTGCTGAGCGCCGTGGCGTTGGCGCTCTACATGATGGCCAGCCGACTCCTGCCGCTGGGCCTGTTTGGACTGCTGAGCTATGTCGAGCCGGTGCTGCTGGCGCTGGTGGCGTTTCTTCTGGGCGAGAGCATCGAGCCTGGGCAGTGGTGGACCTATGGCCCGATCTTTGCCGCCGTTGTCTGTCTGGTGGTGGAGAGCACGTGGCGGGTGATGCGGTCGGGGCAGAAGGTGCCGGCCCATTGACGTAAACGCCATTGACCCGCACGCTCGCCTCAACGCAGAATTTTCAAGCACTGCGACACATTGGACGAACGGGAGACTGGGCGATGGCGAACATCCTGCAAGGCATCCGCATACTGGATCTCACGCGCATCATCGCGGGTCCGCTGTGCACGCAAACGCTGGCCGACATGGGTGCCACCGTCTACAAGATCGAGAAGCCCGGCGAGGGCGACGATACACGGCGCATGGGGGCCTGTCTCGTGGACCCACTCACCGGAAAGAGCACCTCCGATTCAGCGCTGTTTCTCGCCTACAACCGCGGCAAGCATTCCATCACCATCGACATTGCAAGCCATGACGGCGCGGCGCTGGTGCGGCAACTGGCGATGCAATGCGATGTGGTCGTGGAGAACTACAAGGTCGGCACACTGCAACGCTACGGGCTGGATTACGAGTCGCTGAAGGCGATCAAGCCCGATCTCATCTATTGCTCGGTCACCGGCTTTGGGCAGACCGGGCCGATGGCGAAACTGCCAGCCTACGATTTCATTCTGCAGGGGATGGCCGGCATGATGAGCACCTGCGGGCTACCGGATGGCGAGCCCGGCGGCGGGCCGATGCGCACCGCCATACCGATCGCCGATGTGACCACCGGGCAGAACGCTGCGATTGCGATTCTGGGTGCGCTGTTTCACCATCAGCGCAGCGGAGAAGGGCAGTTCATCGATGCCGCCATGCTCGATTCCGCCGTGGCGCTGAACGGCCACCTCGCCGTGGGTTACCTGATGACGGGCCACTCGCCGACGCGGGTCGGCAACACCAATCCGATTGCCTCGCCGACGGAGGTGCTGGAATGCGCCGATGGCCGCATCGTCATCTCGGTGGGCAACGATCGGCAGTTTCAGTCGTGTTGCGAGGCGCTTGGCGTGCCCGAGTTGTCTAGCGACGAAGCCTTTGCCACCAATGTTCGGCGCGTTGCCCATCGCGATGCGTTGAAGCAGTTGCTGGGCGAGCGGGTCGCCCCTCTCCACCGCGCTGCCGTGCTGGCCCAACTCTCGGCGGCGGGCGTGCCGTGTGGGCCCATCAACGACATGGAGCAGACCTTCGCCGAGCCGCAGGCGCGGCATCGGCAACTGAGCATCCATCTGCCGCACAGCAGTGGGGCGAGTGCGCCGCTGGTGCGCAGTCCGCTGCAGTTTTCGAAGACGCCAGTGGAGCACCGCGCACCGCCGCAATTGGGAGAGCACACCGAGCGCGTGCTCTCCGAACTTCTGGGGTTGGAGGCTGACCGGATCGCCGCGCTCAAGGCGCAGGGCGTCATTTGACGGTGGGGTGGCTGGGCGCTTCTGTGCCTGGACCTTCTCCAATACCTTTGCCTATACCTTGGCTTCCTCGTGCTCGGGAATCTGCCGAATCACCCCACTGTCCTGCAACTGTTGAACCTGCGCATCGGTCAGACCCGCCTCGCGCAACACCTGCAGCGTGCTTTGTCCAATGGCCTCTGGACGCCGGCGATAGCTGGCCGGCGTGCGGCTGAGCTTGATGGGCGAGGCGATCGACTTGAATCCATCGACCTCCGCGATCATGCCGCGATGCGCGGTGTGCGGGTGGTTCAGTGCCTCCACCACGTTCTGGATCACGCCGCAGGGCACGCCGACCGCGACGAGTTTTTCGAACAGTGCCTGGGCATCGAAGGCGCTGAATGCGGCCTGTAGATCCTGCTTCAATTCCACGCGGTGCACGGCACGTTGGGCGTTGGTGAGGTAGCGCTCGTCCAGGGCGATCTGCGGGTGGCCGACGGCCTGGCACAGGCGCTGGAATTGCCCGTTGTTGCCGACGGCCAGATAGATCGGCTCCGTGGCCGTGGCGTAGGTGTCGTAGGGCGCAATGTTGGGGTGGCCGTTGCCCGAGCGGATCGGTGGCTTGCCCGTGAACAATGTGTTGATGGAGTGCGGGTAGAGCGAGAACAGCGCGCTGTCGAACAGGGCCGACTCCACCGATTGGCCGAGGCCGCTGCGTTCGCGCTCGTGCATCGCCATGAGGATGCCGATGACCGCGTTGAGCCCGGTGGTCACATCGACGATGGGCACGCCCATGCGGGTCGCCACGCCTTGCGGATCGCCGTTGATGCTCATGAGTCCGCTGAGCGCCTGCACCGCCGCGTCGTAACCCGGCAAGCCGCCCAATGGGCCGGTGGCGCCGAAGCCCGTGACACGGCAATGGATGAGGCGCGGAAAGCGCTTGCGCAGCACCTCTTCGTAGCCCATGCCCCAGCGCTCGAGGGTGCCTACCTTGAAATTTTCGACCAGCACGTCGGCGTCCTGCAGCAAGTGCAAGACCACGTCACGACCGGCGGGGTCGGCGATGTCGACGCACACCGTGCGCTTGTTGCGGTTGATGCCCGCGAAATAGGACGCCATGCCCGCGTCGTTGAATGGCGGCCCCCAGGTGCGGGTCTCGTCGCCTTCGGGGCCTTCCACCTTGATGACGTCGGCGCCGTGATCGCCCAGAATCTGCGCGCAGAGCGGGCCGCCCAGCACGCGCGAGAGGTCCACCACTTTCAATCCATCGAGTGCCGCCATGGCCTGTCTCCTTGTGTGTTGCGTTCTATGTGTTGTGAGTGTGGCTCACGTCGGCATGCGATTCCAGCTCGCCGGACGTTTCTCGCGCGCCGCCGCCACGCCTTCCACGGCTTCGGTGCGCATCTGCGAGGCGAACAGCACCGAGGCGGAATCCAGATAGGCCGGCAGCGCGGCATTGCCGGGCAGGGGAGCGAGCGGCAGCGATCCCAGCATGCGCTTGGTCAGCGCCGAGGCCTGCGGGGCCGTGGCCACGATGTACTGCAGCACTTCCTGGGTCTTGCTTGGCAGCGACTCGGGGCTGCTCGAGAGATAGTCCAGCAGACCGATGCGAAAGGCTTCTGCCGCGTCGATGCGCTGGCCGGTGAGCATCAGGCGGCGAGCGGCTTGCAGGCCCAGGCGCGCGGCCACGAAGGGCAGAATTTGACCGGGTACCAGACCAATTGACGCCTCGGGAAAACCGAACTTTGCGGCGGGCGAGCCGATGGCGATATCCACCGCGCAGACCAGGCCCGCGCCGCCGCCCATGGCCGCGCCGTGCACGCTCGCCACGGTGGTCTTGGGCTGCTGCACCAGCTGGGTGAGGAAGTCGCCGTACAGGCGGTTGCCCGCAGCGATCGGGTCGATCCCATCGGCACCGGCGGGCTCGTTCAGGCGGTCGTTGATGTTGCCCAGATTGCCGCCGGCGCTGAAGGCCGGGCCGGCGGCGGTGAACAGAATCACGCGCACCTCGGGGAGTTGCGCGGCTTCCTGCACGGCGCGCGACAAGGCCTTCACCATGGGGCCGCCCAGCGGGTTTCTGGATTCGCCGCGGTTGAACTGGATGTTGAACACCGGGCCTTGGCGGGTGGCCAGCACCCAGTCGTCAGTGGATTCGCTAGACATCGAAATGCTCCAGAAAATGCGGCCGCGCAGGGCCGGTGGTGAAAGGAGGGCGCGCACTACAATCGTCTGCCATTGCAGTGGCACAGACCGACAAAACATTGGAAGCATTGGAAGGAGACAGCGTGCGAGAACCCGTCGAGGCATTCCCATTCTTCGTGGACCTTTGCGATCCCGCGCGCTGGATGCGTTCCCGATGAGCGTGCGCAATCTCGACATCGCCCAGCTGCGCACCTTTGTGGCGGTGGCCGAGCGCGAGAGCTTCACCATCGCCGCGGAGAAGGTGTATCGCACGCAGGCCGCGGTGTCGCAGCAAATGCAGAAACTCGAAGCGCTGGTGGGCTGCGCACTGTTCGAGCGCGTGGGTCGCCGCAAGCGCCTCACCACCGAGGGCATGCGGCTGCTCGAATACGCGCGGCGCATGGTCACGCTCAATGACGAGGCGTGCCGTGTCATCACCGCCGAGTCGGTCAACCAGTCGGTGAAGATTGGCGTCTGCGCCGACGCCGTGGATACCTTGCTCCCGGCCTATCTGGAAATCTGCGCCGAGAACTATCCCAACATCAGCATCGACATTCAAGTGGGCCGCAGTCGCTGGCTCAAATCGGCGCTGCGCAAGGGCGAGGTCGATCTGATGGTGGACATCGCCACGCACACCGAGTTCGAGCAGATGGTGCTGCGCACCTCGCCCGTGGCGTGGATTGCCGGGCTGCGTTATCGCCACCAGGCGGGCAACTCCGTGCCCCTGATTTTGATGGAGAACAGCTGCCCGTTTCGCGACAGCATGGTGCAGGCCCTGAGCGATGCAGACATCGCCTGGCATTGCGCATTCCAAAGCTCCACGCTGGCGGGCATTCGCGCCGCGTTGCGAGCGGGGCTGGGCATCACCGCGCGCACGGTGGAGATGGTGGCTCCCGACGTGCGCGTGCTCGATCCGCAGGTGCGCCTGCCGGCCTTGCCGCCCATGCAATTTCACTTGTTCTGGCGCGACGGGTCCGTCAACGAGAGCGCGATGAAGGTGCTGCATCTGATCGGCTTGAGGTAGTGGCTGAACAGGGCCGTTGGCCTACGGCTGCTGCATGCCCGCATCGATGATGATCTTGCCCCAGAGCTTGGTGTCGCGCTCCTGCAGCATGGTGAGGTAGTCGGGCGTGACGGGGGTGGGAACGAGTCCCTTCTTGAGCAGAAAGTCCTGGCCGGCACTCGACGCCAGAGCTTCTCCGATCCACTGCGACAGCGCGGCGGAAACGGCGGGCGGCGTGGAGGCCCTGGCACTCCAGATGGCGATCCAGGAGCTCACGTCGAAGCCCGGATAACCCAGCTCGGCCACCGTGGGCACGTCGGGCAAACTGGGGTTGCGCTCTGCGCCCGAAAGCGCCAGCGCGCGTACGTTGCCGGCCTTTATCTGCGGCAGGGCGGTAAGCATGTCGCAGAAGTAGAAATCAAACTGCCCACCGATCAGATCGGTCATGGCCTGCGCGCTGCTCTTGTACGGCACGTTGACCGCATTGATCTTGGTGAGCTGCTTGAAGCGCTCGCCCGCAATGCGTCCGCCCACGTTGGCGCTGGCAAACGACAGGGGCTTGTCTTCTTTTTTCGCCCACGCCAGAAAATCCGCCACCTTGGTTTGCGTGATGCGCTTGGGGTTGACGATCATCGCGTAGGGCGTCGAGGCCATGTTGGCGAGTGGCGTGAAGTCGGCGATCGGGTTGTAGCCGAGCTTCTTGTAGATGGTGGCGTTGGCCGCGTGCGTGGACGAGCCGGACACCAGCAGGTTGTAGGAGTCGGTCGGCGCGCGGGCCACATACTCGGCGGCAATATTGCCGTCCGCACCGGGCTTGTTCTCGACGATCACCGCCTTGCCGCCGCGCTGGCCAATGGCCTCGCCCACGTAGCGCGCAATGCTGTCGGAGGCACCGCCCGCGGCATAGGCCACGATGATGCGCACCGTCTTGTCGAGCTGCGTCACGGGCTGCACCGGGTCGCTGGCGAACGCCGAGAGCGAGTAGGGCGCAGCCACCCCCGCGAGACCCCATGCGCTGGCCTGCTGCAGCCATTCTCGGCGCGTCTGATGGGTTGGTTTCCGCATGTCTGGTCTCCTTGAATTGGAAAGGGAACTTGTCGTGAAAAAGCACTACCTCAGCAACGCGCTCAAGCCGTTGTTTCTTGCGTGCCCGGCAGCAAAGCCGCGGGGCAGTCGATCTCCATGTCCAGCAACATCTGCGCGTAGCATTTGCCCAGGGGGTCGGAGCGCAGACTGCACGAGCCGCCTCCGCCCAGCGCCCGCTCCAGCACAAAGTTCACCGCGCCGATGCCGGGCAGGTCGTAGCGCGTCACCGGTCCTTCGATGAGGTGCGCGAAATACTCGCGCACCCGCGGTGCCGTCACCTGTTCGCGCAACACATCAAGCCATTGCGGCGCGCGCGCCATCAGACCGATGTTGGCGTCGTCACCCTTGTCGCCGCTGCGCCCGTGCGCGATGTCGCCCACGCTGATGCGCACGCGGTCATGGTTTTGGTGGTGTGAATCAGCGGCTGGATTCGGCGCGCTGGCGGCGGTTTCTGCAGAAGAGGGATGGGCCGCGTCGGCCTGCACGGATGGCTGCTGCGCCACGGCGTGGGCCGCATCGCCGTTGTTCATCTGCCAATGCACGGTGACCGCGCTTTTGGGAATCAGGAAGGAGGCGGTGCGGATCACGCTTTGCACGTCGGAGCGGCCGCCAAAATGGCTGCGCGTTCCCGGGCCCATCGAGGTTCCGGCGGAGGATGCCTCCTTCTGCAAAAAGGCCAGAGCGCGCTTGTCGTCGTGCCGCGCCGCAATGCGCAGCACGATCTCGCGGCTCTCGGTCACGCGGCGGTGCGGGCCGTACATGGACTCGGCACCCAGCAACTCCACCAGCGTTTCGCCATAGTCCGCAAAGCCCGCCTGCAGCATTTGCGCCCGGGTTCGGGTGAGGAGCGCGTCCGCCGTGCGCTGTGCCTTGGCAATGGCGCGCTGGCCGCGAATCGCCATCATGATCGCGATGTGGCTGCCCTGTGCGTAGGTGGCGGTGACCTTGTATTGCGCACTTGGCGCACGGCCCCGCGCACCGCTGATGCGCACGCGGCCTCCCACGCGTCCATGATTCTCGGCGCGGTCCACCACGTCTTCGATCTGCACCTGCGTGAAGTCGCAGATCACATCCGGCAGTTCATACCGACGCGGGTCGCCGATCTCATACAGCAGTTGCTCGCCCACGGTTGCGCGGTTGACCAGCCCGCCTTTGCCCGCCGGTTGAAACAGCTCGAACACGCCGTCTGCCTGCAATTGAATCAGCGGGTAGCCCATGTCCACCCAGTCCGGGACCTGCTCCCAATCGGTGAACAGACCGCCCGCACCTTGCGCGCCGCACTCCACGAGATGTCCGGCGAGGCTGGCCTGCGCGAGCGCGTCGTACTGCGTCATCTGCCAGCCGAATTCATGGATCGCAATGCCCAGCAGGGAGGCGCTGTCCACGCAGCGTCCGGTGATCACAATGTCGGCGCCCGCGTCGAGCGCCTGCGCGATCGGCAGGGCTCCCAGATAGGCGTTGGCCGACATGAGCTTGGGCAGATCGGCCGCGGCCGGGTCTGCGGGCCAGGGCCGAAATTGCGCCTGCTGCGGCAGCACATCGTCGCCGGTGACGATGGCCACCTTCAGCTCCACGCCTTGCTCCCTGGCGATGTTCAGGATCGCATCGCGGCAACCGGCAGGGTTCAGTCCACCGGCATTCGAGACTAAGCGAACGCCGCGCTCCCGGATGGCCTTGAGGTGCGGTGCCACGCTGGCGGTGACGAAGTCGGTGGCATAGCCCAGCTCGGGCGAGCGAAGGCGTGCGCGCTGCAGGATCGACATGGTGGTTTCGGCCAGATAGTCGAACACGAGATACTGCAGGCCGGGCTGCTCCAGCAGCTGCGGCACGGCGATCTGCGAGTCCCCCCAGAAGCCCGATGCACCGCCGATGAGCACGGTACGGCTGTCGACGGAAGAAGCGGCTTGCGGGCTGGCGCGTTCCAGCGTAGAGGTTGGGCTCATGTCGTCGTCTCCTTGGCGGCAATCTCTTGTGCGGTGACTTCCGCGATCACATGGCCGGCATGGAGCTGCTCGCCCATGCTGACGTTCAGCTTGTCGACGCGTCCCGCATACGGTGCGAGGATGGGCATCTCCATCTTCATGGATTCGAGCACCACCAGCGGCGCATCTTTTTCCACCCACTGACCCACTTCGCCGAACACGGCGATCACGCGTGCGCTCATCGGTGCCTTGAGCACTCCGCCCTTGTTCTGCGAGTCGGCATCGGCATCAAAGCGGACCATGCGCTCGAACACAAAGCTGTCCGCGCCGTCCTGAATCCACAGATGATTCGCATCGGGCATCAACCATTGCAACTGCCGCCAGATGCCGCCCAGCGCGAAGCTGATCGTGCCGCTGTGT
>CALMCS010000668.1 GCA_937862875.1 uncultured Comamonadaceae bacterium | reverse complement strand
TCGATGCCGTCCGTGTACTCCCACATGCGAGGCAGTGGAATCACCACGTCTTCATTGATCTTGAAGGCGTTGGTGTGGCGGCTGATCGCAGCGGTGCGCTTGCGGTCAAGCCAGAATTTCTTGCGTGCTTCCGGACTGATGGCGGTGAAGCCTTCGCCGTTGCGCGAGTTGGCGATACGCACCACTTCCGATGCCACACGCGCCACATCGTCGGCGTTCTCGCCGGAGATGTCGCCAAACAGCACCATCTTGGGCAAATGGCCCTGGCCCTTTTTGCTCTTGGTGGAGTAGCCCACCGCCTTCAAATAGCGGTCGTCCAGATGCTCCAGACCCGCCAGCAACACGCCACTGCGCTTTTGCTCAGCGAACATGAAGTCCTTGATCTCGACGATGCTCGGCACGGCATCCTTGGCATTGCCAAAGAATTCCAGACACACGGTGCGCGTGTGCTCGGGCATGCGGTGCACGATCCAGCGCGCGCTGGTGATCAGGCCGTCCGTGCCTTCTTTTTGCACGCCGGGCAGACCGGACAGGAACTTGTCGGTGACGTCCTTGCCAAGACCTTCCTTGCGGAATGTGCGGCCGGGAATATCGAGGCGCTCGGAGCGGATCGGCGTCTTGCCGTCGGCTTCGAAGTATTGCAGCTCGAAGCTCGCCATTTCGGCGTCGTGAATCTTGCCCAGGTTGTGGTCGACGCGGGTGACTTCGAGCCACTGCGCATCAGGCGTGACCATGCGCCAGCTCGCCAGATTGTCGAGCGCGGTGCCCCACAACACGGCCTTCTTGCCGCCGGCGTTCATGGCGATGTTGCCGCCAATGCAGGACGCTTCGGCAGATGTGGGATCGACCGCGAACACAAAACCGCCGCGCTCGGCCGCATCGGCCACGCGCTGCGTGACCACGCCCGCTTCGGTCCAGATGGTGCCGACTTCATGAGCCACACCGGGAAGCTTGCGCATTTCCACTTCGGTCATGGCCTCGAGCTTTTCGGTGTTGATCACCGCGCTGCGCCATGTGAGCGGGATCGCGCCGCCGGTGTAACCCGTGCCGCCTCCACGCGGAATGATCGTCAGTTCGAGCTCGATACAGGCGCGCACCAACTCGGCCATTTCGGCCTCGGTGTCGGGTGTGAGCACCACGAAGGGATACTCCACACGCCAGTCGGTCGCGTCGGTCACGTGGGATACACGCGAGAGTCCGTCGAACTTGATGTTGTCCTTGGCCGTATGGCGACCCAGGCGCTTTTGCACCTTCTTGCGCAGATCGACCGCTTCGACCAACGTGGAGTCGAACTCCTCGATCGCACGTCGTGCGGACTGCACCAGCACTCCGACCAGGCGGTCGCGCTCGGCGTCTTCCTGCGGCTGTCGGCGCTTCTCGATCTCCGACAAGCGGTGCGTGAGCGCCTCCACCAGCATCTTGCGACGGCTGGGGTTGTGCAGCAGGTCGTCCTGCAGATAGGGATTGCGCTGAACTACCCAGATATCACCGAGCACCTCGTACAGCATCCGGGCGGATCGGCCGGTACGGCGTTCACGGCGCAGCTGGTCCAGCACGTCCCAAGCGGACGCGCCCAGCAACCGGATCACGATTTCGCGATCGGAGAACGAGGTGTAGTTATACGGAATCTCACGCAAACGGGTGGGCTCGGCGCCCTGCGCCTGCAGAGCAGCCAGCGCAATCGGAACATTCATGGGGATTAACCTGGATGGGCGGACTCGAAAACCTGTTGTGGCTTTCTTGGCCCGCGTGCCTCGGGGGGGAGATTTTATGACACGCGGTTACTTCTCGCTGCGATGCAGCAAGAGCCATGACAGTTCGTGGCTGTTTTCCGTGTCATTCGGGCCGTTTGCGGGCGGTCCGAGTCGTGGGTCGAATAGAGACTCGAAGTGGACGTGAAGCGCCTGATCCCAATGAAATCAAGGCCTCACGCCGTTTCAACCGTCAGAAAAGCACGCGCGTGCGGATGGTTCCCGGCACCTGGGCCAGCTTTTCCAGCGCCAGATCGGACGAGCGCGCGTCCATATCAATGACCACATAGCCGACCTTTTCATTGGTCTGCAGGAACTGCGCGGAGATGTTGATGTGGTTGTCGGCCAGAATCTGGTTGATCTGCGAAAGCACACCCGGCACGTTCTGGTGAATGTGCAGCAAGCGGTGCTTGCCGGGGTGGGCCGGCAGCGCCACTTCGGGGAAATTCACCGCCGTGATGGTCGTGCCGTTGTCGCTGAAGCGCACCAGTTTCTCCGCCACTTCGAGGCCAATGTTGGCCTGCGCCTCCATGGTCGAGCCGCCGATGTGGGGCGTGAGAATGACGTTGTCGAGGCCGCGCAGGGGCGACTGGAACTCGTCATTGTTCGAGCGCGGCTCCACCGGGAACACGTCGACCGCCGCACCGCCAAGCTTGCCGCTTCGCAGGGCTTCGGCCAGCGGATCGATCTCAACCACCGTGCCGCGCGAGGCGTTGATCAGAATCGCGCCGGGCTTCATCTGCGCCAATTGCGCCGCACCCATCATCCATTGGGTGGACGGCAATTCGGGCACGTGCAGCGTGACGATGTCGCTTTGGCTCAGCAGGTCGCCCAACGACGCCGACTGGCGCGCATTGCCCAGTGGCAGCTTGTTGACCACGTCGTGAAAGATCACGTGCATGCCCAGCGCCTCGGCCAGCACAGAGAGCTGGGTGCCGATCGAGCCGTAACCCACGATGCCCAGGGTCTTGCCGCGCGCCTCGAACGAGCCTTCCGCGGCCTTGAGCCAGCCGCCGCGATGGGCCGAGGCATTTTTAGCCGGGATTCCGCGCAACAGCAGGATCGCCTCGGCCAGCACCAGTTCGGCGACCGAACGGGTGTTGGAATACGGCGCATTGAAGACCACCACGCCATGTTCGCGGGCGGCATTCAGATCGATTTGATTGGTTCCGATGCAGAACGCACCGACCGCCACCAGCTTGTGGGCATGGGCAAACACCTCGGCGGTCAATTGGGTGCGGGAGCGGATGCCGAGAAAATGCACGTCGGCCAGACGCTGTTTGAGTTCATCGTCGGGCAACGCGCCCTTCACGGTCTCTATGTTGGAGTAACCCGCGGCGTGCAGCACATCGAGTGCACTCGGGTGAATACCTTCCAGCAGCAAAATCTTGATCTTGCCCTTATCCAGCGACGTCTTGGCGGTCATTGCAGTCCTCTCCAATTAACAATTAGCTCAGCGAACTTCGCAAGCATTGTGCAATGCACAAAACCTTGCTTTACCGGTGGCAATAGACCCCAAGGATGTATCCTCTCGTTAATGGCTGCATTTGTGACAGTCATACTTCCCAGACAACGCAGATGGTCGCGCTCACCGGATTTACCCTGTTGTGAGTCGCTTCCTGCTGTGCGAAAACGACATCTTCTTGTCACATTAAGCGGGTTACCATCTCGCCTTACCCTTTTCTCTCTTATCCCTAGGAGCCCACATGCGGATCAAGCACTTGGCGATGGCTACTCTCGTCGCTACCACTGGCATCGCTGCACAAGCACAAACTGAAATTCAGTGGTGGCATGCCATGACGGCAGTGAACAATGAGTGGGTCAACGACCTGGCCAAGCAGTTCAACGAAAGCCAGAAGGAATTCAAGATCGTTCCTACCTACAAGGGTACGTACGACGAAACCATGACGGCAGCCGTGGCTGCGTTCCGCTCGGGCGGCGCACCGCACATCCTGCAAGTGTTCGAAGTGGGCACCGCCACGATGATGGCATCCAAGGGCGCGACCGTGCCCGTGGCCAAAGTCCTGTCCGACAACGGCGTGACCTTCGATCCCAAGGCCTACATCCCTGCCGTGGCGTCGTACTACACCGCCCCGAACGGCCAGATGCTGAGCTTCCCGTTCAACAGCTCGACCACCGTTTTCTATTACAACAAGGACGCCTTCAAGAAGGCCGGCCTGAATCCAGACAAGGCACCAGCCACCTGGCCTGAAGTGTTCGAAGCCGCCAAGAAGCTCAAGGCCAGCGGTCACAGCTGCCCAATGACTCTGGCCTGGATGGGCTGGACTCAGCTCGAGTCGTTCTCGACCTGGCACAACATCGAGTTCGCCACGCACCAGAACGGTCTGGGCAAGGACGGCTTCAAGGCCCGCATGAAGGTCAACTCGCCAACGCACGTGCGCCACATCGAGAACCTCGAAAAGGCTGCCAAGGCTGGCGAATTCGTCTACAAGGGTCGCGGTTCGATCCCACAGGCTTCGTTCGTTTCGGGCGAATGCGCCATGATCCAGACGTCGTCGGGCTTCTACGGTGACGTGGCCAAGAACGCCAAGTTCAACTACGGCATCTCCAACCTGCCTTACTACCCAGACGTGAAGGGTGCTCCGCAGAACACCGTGATCGGTGGCGGTTCGCTGTGGGTGATGGCCGGCAAGAAGAACGAAGACTACAAGGGCGTTGCCAAGTTCTTCGAATTCATTTCGCAGACCAAGGTTCAGGCCGCCAGCCACCAGCGCACCGGCTACCTGCCTGTGACGATGGCATCGTTCGACCTGACCGAAAAGTCCGGCTTCTATCAAAAGAATCCAGGCACCGACACCGCCGTGAACCAGATGATCCGCAAGGTCACCGACAATTCGCGCGGTATCCGTCTGGGCAACTACGTGCAGATCCGCACCATCGAGGACGAAGAACTCGAACAGGTCTGGTCCGGCAAGAAGTCCGGCAAGGATGCGCTCGACGCGATCGTCAAGCGCGGCGACGAATTGCTGGTTCGCTTCGAAGCGGCCAACAAGGGTAAGTAATCTTTCATTCATCGTGACAACTTCATGCAGATTTCGGTCTGCATGAAGACCCGGTCACATTTTTCTCACACACCTCCGCGGCCTTATCAAGGTCTCGGCGGTTTTTTGGTTTTTAAAGGCATATGGAAAAACGAGTCCTTTTCCGATCCGCCTGGCTCCCCTGGGTGCTGCTGCTACCGCAGATGGTCATCATCGGTGTCTTCTTTTTCTGGCCTGCGTTTCAGGCCATCCTTCAATCCTTCCAAGTGGAAGATGCGTTCGGCCTGAGCAAAGAGTGGGTGGGGTTTGCGAACTTCGTCCAACTGTTCAAGGACGATACGTACCTCCAATCCTTCTGGCGCACAGCCGTCTTCTCGGTGCTGGTCGCTGCCGGCGGCATTGCCATCTCGCTCGGATTGGCGATCTTTGCCGATCGCATCGTGCGCTTCGCCATGATCTACAAGACCTTGTTGATCGTGCCCTACGCCGTCGCCCCCGTGATCGCGGGTGTGCTGTGGGTCTTCATGTTCTCGCCATCGCTTGGCGTGGTGTCCTATTTCCTTGAGCGCCTTGGCTACAGCTGGAACTTTCTCATGAATGAGAACCAGGCCATGGCGCTGATCGTGATGGCCGCCGTCTGGAAGCAGATCTCCTATAACTTCCTGTTCTTCCTTGCGGGCCTGCAATCGATTCCGAAGTCGCTCATCGAAGCCGCTTCGATCGACGGTGCCGGTCCATGGCGTCGTTTCCTGAACGTTCAACTGCCGCTGCTGTCGCCGACCACCTTCTTCCTGCTGGTGATCAACATCGTCTACGCGTTCTTCGACACGTTCGGCATCATCGACGCCACCACGCACGGCGGCCCCGGCCAATCGACCACCATCCTGGTCTACAAGGTCTACCTCGATGGCTTCAAGGCACTCGACCTGGGTGGCTCTGCCGCGCAGTCCGTGATCCTGATGTTCATCGTCATCGCTCTGACTGTGATCCAGTTCCGCTATGTTGAAAAGAAAGTGCAGTACTGAGCATGATTGACCGACGTCCCTGGCTCGATGTGCTGTCCCACGCCGTGATGATTCTCGGTGTGGCCATCGTCGCCTTCCCCATCTATCTGGCGTTCATCGCCTCCACCCACACTGCACAGGAAATTGTGCAGGCGCCGATGCCACTCTGGCCCGGCAGCAACATGCTCGAAAGCTACAAGGAAGCCCTGTTCGGCTCCGGCAAGCTGGGCTCCAACACCGATCTGCTGCGCATGATGTGGGTGAGTTTCATGACCGCCATGATCATCACGGTGGGCAAGATCGCCATCTCGCTGCTTTCGGCCTTCGCCATCGTCTACTTCCGCTTTCCCTTCAAGCAGT
>CALMCS010000667.1 GCA_937862875.1 uncultured Comamonadaceae bacterium | reverse complement strand
TTTTTACTCCTTGGGTCATCAAACCAGAATGGAACCATGTCCAATTTTGGAAGTGTCATTTTTTTAAAATGATCATCTGTATTGGTGCGATACCATTTCATCTGCGCACCGAATCTCACTCTAAATGCTTCGTAAAAATTCAGTAATCCCTTGTGCGGACCATCTTCCAATGAGGCATCTGTAATAGCAAGAATCTCAATGCATGGATTAATGCGAGTGCCAAGCTCATCAATGTACGCAGAGTGGATAAAGTTGTCTTCAGATGTGCTCATGTTGATTGATTGAATTCATTAGGTTAATTAATCAATAATTCGGAAGTCAGCCAAAGCCTTGCAAGCGTCCTTCAAGAGATGGAAGATGAGAAAAATATCGTCTTATTCATACTCCCCTTTTTTTAGCGAATCAAGGCAAGCAAGGTTGGGTTCGTGGACGTTATCTTCCCGCTGGTCCACTACTCGGAAATTCGTGGTTACGAGGGTTTTGCAAAGTTTCCTTGGTGATCCTTTTGATTCAATCGTTCGTAGTTTCCAACACCGGAATGACGATGCCGTCGAGCATGGGCAGCAGTTCCTCTGGCGGGACGAGATGCATGTGTTTGCCGGCCAGCGAGTCGGTGCGGTGGCGGGTGTAGAACCCCTCCTCCTCTGTGCTGGCAAAGAATTTGTCTTGGTATTGCTGCTCGAATCGGAGCCAGCTTTCCACGCCGGTGCGTGCGATCAGGGAGTCCTTGACGACATCCCACACCAGCGGCAGGCAGGCTTCGTAGTTTCTGGGCTGCAGCGACCAGACCTTGTGCTTGCGCGGTGCGCCGGGGCCTGCGCTGCCCACCGTCAGGAAGAGACCGTTGCCGTTGGTGCGGGCTATGCGGTAGACCACCACGCGGACGTGAATGTGCTGAGGTTTGAAGCTGTCGAACCAGGCGTTCAGGAGCTCGTGTCGCCGCTGGAAGGTGGCTTCGTCTATTGCGCCGGAAGGTTGTTGTTGGTGGTGGTGCTGGTGTTGTTGTTGTGGCTGATCTTGCAGTGGATCTTGTTCTGAATCTTGCTGCGCCTCGGCGGGGTTCAGCAGCAGGTCGCCGAACAATTGCTGGGCACTTGCGGTGGCCTCTGCGTTCCATGTGGCGAAGCGGTTGGCGTACTTGGTGAGCATCTCTTCGCGCGCGGCGGTGGCCAGTTCCTTGGCGCGTTCGTCGCCATGCTCCCTGATCGTGAAGTACTTGCGGTGTCGCTCGGTCAGGGTGTCCAGGGTGGCAAGCCAGCCCACTCGGATGCCGCTCTTGACGCGCGGGTAGACGCCTGGAATGCCGGATTTGTTGTTGCGACGCGGCTTGTCGTTCAGTTCGCGCAATGTCCACGGCGGAAACAAGCGCATGGCCGCATCGCGGTAGGCAAACGCCATCAGGCGGGCGTACTCTTCGCCGCCGTAGGCGATGTCAAAGAACTGCCGGATGATTTCCTTGCCCTGGCGCTTCAGGCTCACCAACCAATAGTGGACGGGCCGGCCCGAGGGGGCTGCGGTGATCACGCGAACCACGCTGTAGCCGGGAGCAGCAGCAGCCGCTGCCGCCTGCACTTTCTTGGCCGGCTTCTGGGATGTCTTTTTCTTCGCGCCCGCCGTCGCCTTCTTGGCGGCCGCGGTGGCCGTCTTGGCGCGCTGTGGCGCGGGGCTGTTTTTTTTGCGGGGAGCGGGCCCCTCCTCGCTCACTCGGCTCGCATCCATCGCCATTGCACCAGTTCCTCATCTTCACTGGGTTGCACGCCCAGTGTGGGAAAGCGCTCGCCCTGGACTCTGTAGACCAGGCGGACGTCGGAGCCTGCAAAGAAGGTGTGCAGGCGGTGGTTGGAAGGAAGGCCGCCCTCATACCAGCCCGAGCTGGGGGCCATGCTGCGCGCGGCGCAGGGTGCAAAAAAAGAGGGATTCGACGGGCTTGTCTCGAATGCCGACGCGACGAATTTGGGAGCTACATCGATCAGTGGTTGCCAGGCGTGCATTCGCACCAGGGTCAGGTTCTGCAGAAAGCCCTGGGGGGTGAGCATGCATTGCGCAACCCAGTCCATGGCCTGCGGGCTCTGGACCTGGTAGATCGCGAGGTTCTGGTCTTGAATCAGCGGGTCCCCGAAGCATGCCTTGATGTGTCCGAGCTTGGCCTTGTCGCCTGGCAGTTGCTCTGGCCAGGGACCGGCCCAGGGCGCGTTGCTGACGCTGGATGCGTTGGTGTGCAGCGTCACGCTCTGCAATCCCCACTGCGCATTGGCTTGATCATCGGCCTTGGAGTCAGCACCGGTATCGATTTCACCGTCCACATCGGCATCGGCACCTGCAGTCGACGCGGCGGCGGAATGGCTCTGCAGCACAGCGTCCTCGATCTGCTGCCATTGCGGCGAGAACGCGTTCACGGGGTCGGCTGCGAGCCTTCGCTCCCATACCGAATGGCTTGCGGCATGCCCCAAAAAGGAGGGTATCCAGCCGGGAAGCATTTGCCACAGTGCGTTAGATGCGCTCATAAGGATTTGCTGGTGCAATAAGTTGATGCGAGAGTACCACGTGCTCAGGAATAATCTATCGCAAATCCCCGGCGATAGCGGGAAAACCTTGCCGCCGGGGTTCTCCCACCCCTGTGAAATCGCTTAATTTTTAAGCAATAGTCGGCAAATCGTTTGAAATCAAGCACTTGCGCCGCCCATACAGTGCAAGCCCAAAGTTATCCACAACATTGCCCAACGGCAGCAGGGATAACCCCTGCCAGTCTGCTTAAAAATCCAGCAGTCGGCAATCAATCTTTTTAAATCAACAGCTTACGGACCCCATACAGTAGTTGAACAGACTTATCCACAAGCTTGTCCAGCAATCGCAGGGATAAGGTGTGCAGGCCCAATGGGCACCAAGTTGCAGTGACTCTACGGGAATTTCGTGAACGAACGGCCAATGCCCTTCCCGCAATTCGCTGGGAGCCCTCGTGATAATCTGAGGCCTATGTTCAACCCATCTCAAGAGGATGTGCGGCGGTTTTTCTGTGCCGCACATGCCAAGCAAAAAAACAATCAGCCCATGGAAGCCATCGAGACGTTGGCGACTCTGTGGATTGAAGAACACCCCGAATACCACGCCGAGCTGTCCGATGTGGACGCCGCCATCAAGCGCAATTACGACGAGACGCCGGACCGGACGAATCCGTTTCTGCACCTGTCGATGCACCTGTCGATCAGCGAGCAATGCAGCATCGACCAGCCGCGCGG
>CALMCS010000666.1 GCA_937862875.1 uncultured Comamonadaceae bacterium | reverse complement strand
CTTCTTCGGAGGTCTTCACCTTGGTGAAGAAATGCGCGACCTCGGTCTTGATGCCACCGTTGCCCGCGATGTACATCTCCCAGCCCGAGTCGACGCCGATGATGCCCACATCCTTGATGCCCGATTCCGCGCAATTGCGCGGGCAGCCGCTCACCGCAAACTTCACCTTGTGCGGTGCGTACATGCGCCACATCGCGCGCTCCAGATCCTTGCCGAGCTGGGTGCTGTCCTGCGTGCCCATGCGGCACCATTCGCTGCCCACGCAGGTCTTCACCGTGCGCAGCGCCTTGGCATAGGCGTGGCCGCTGGGCATGCCGATGTCGCGCCACACGGCCTGCAGATCTTCCTTTTTCACGCCCAGCAAATCGATGCGCTGACCACCCGTGACCTTCACCGTGGGGATCTGGTATTTGTCCACCACATCGGCAATGCGGCGCAGTTCGGAGGCCGTGGTTTCTCCGCCCCACATGCGCGGAATCACGCTGTAGGTGCCGTCTTTCTGGATGTTGGCGTGGCTGCGCTCGTTGATCAATCGGCTCTGCGGATCGTCGCGCGCCTCCTTGGGCCAGGTGCTGATGAGGTAGTAGTTGATGGCCGGGCGGCAGGTGGCGCAGCCGCTCGGCGTTTTCCAGTTGAGATAGGAAAAGGTGTCCTGCAGGTTGAGCAGCTTGTGATCGCGGATCGCATCCCGCACGGCCTGATGGCCATGCGCGGTGCAGCCGCACATCGCCTTGAGCTGCGGCGTGGCCGAATAGTCGCCACCGGCGGTGAACATCAGAATCTGCTCGACCAGCCCGGTGCATGAGCCGCAACTGGCGCTGGCCTTGGTGTGCTTTTTCACATCGTCGAGCGTGAACAGACCCTTGTCCTTGATGGCCTTGCAGATCGCGCCCTTGGTCACGCCGTTGCAACCGCAGACCTCATCGGCATCGGCCATGGCGGCGGCCTTGCTCTGGCCTTGGTGGCCGGTATCGCCGAGGTTCGATTCGCCGAACATCAGCTTGTCGCGAATGTCGGCAATGCTGCGGCCCTCGCGCAGCAGTTTGAAGTACCAGCTGCCGTCCACCGTGTCGCCGTACAGGCAGGCACCGACGAGCTTGTCGCCCTTGACCACCAGCTTCTTGTAGATGCCGCCATACGGGTCGCTCATGACGATTTCTTCGGTATCGCCACCGCCCTGAAAGTCGCCCGCAGAGAACAGGTCGATACCGGTCACCTTCAACTTGGTGGAGGTGAGCGAGCCCTGGTAGCGGCCAATGCCGAACTCCGCCAGATGATTGGCCAGCACCTTGCCCTGCTCGAACAGCGGTGCCACCAAACCATAGGCCACACCGCGATGCGCGGCGCATTCGCCCACGGCGTAGACGCGCGCATCGGTGATGGTCTGCATGGTGTCGCTCACCACAATGCCGCGATGCACGTGCAGATGAATCTGCTCGGCCAGTGCGGTGTTGGGGCGAATGCCCACGGCCATCACCACCAGCTGCGCGGGAATCTGCGTGCCGTCCTTGAAACGCACGGCGCTGACGCGACCCGTTTCATCGCCCAGAAGATCCTGCGTTTGCGCCTCGGTAAGAAATTGCATGCCGCGTTCGAGCAGCGATTTCTGCAGCAATGCGCCGGCCACTTCGTCGAGCTGGCGCTCCATGATCCACGCACCCGCGTGCACCACCGTCACCTGCATGCCGCGCTTCATCAAACCGTTGGCGGCCTCCAGCCC
Organism: uncultured Comamonadaceae bacterium; assembly: GCA_937862875.1. Taxonomy (GTDB): domain Bacteria; phylum Pseudomonadota; class Gammaproteobacteria; order Burkholderiales; family Burkholderiaceae_C; genus Diaphorobacter_A. Next base: position 1,610 of record CALMCS010000666.1, on the reverse strand, counting down.
GAGCAGGCCGCCGCCGATCACCACCGCGTGCTGGTAGGTGGCGGCCGCGTCGATCATCGCCAGCGTGTCGGCAATGTCGCGGTAGGCGAGCACGCCCTGCAGATCCTTGCCGGGAATGGGCAGCATGAAGGGGTTGGATCCGGTGGCCATGATGAGCCGGTCGTAGCCCGCGCTGATGCGCTCGCCGGCCGCATTCACCGCATGCACGATGCGGCGTGCGCGATCCACATCGGTCACGGTGAAACCGCTGTGCAGCGTGATGCCGTGTTCCGTGTACCAGGACCAATCGTTGAGCACGATTTCTTCCAGCGTCTGCTCGCCGGCCAGCACCGGCGACAGCAGAATGCGGTTGTAGTTGGGGTGCGGCTCGGCACCGAATACCGTGATGTCGTACAGATCGGGGGCGATGTTCAGCAGCTCCTCGAGCGTGCGCACACCTGCCATTCCGTTACCGATCATGACCAGCCTGGATTTTTTCATGTTGGACTCCCGTGGGCTAAACAATGGACGTGGATGCGAGGGCTTCAAACCACTCGCTACGCGAGCTTTTCCACATGGCCTTGGCGCGTGTAGAGAAAGTCGATCACCGCCTTGCGGCACTGCTGGTAGATGGGGTCTTCCGCCAGCGCCACGCGGTTGCGTGGGCGAGCGAGAGGCACGCTGAGAATGTCGCCAATGGTGGCGGCGGGGCCGTTGGTCAGCATCACGATGCGGTCGGACAGCAGCACCGCTTCATCCACGTCGTGCGTCACCATCACCACCGTGCGCTGGCTGCGCGCCACAATCTCCAGCAGCTCGTCCTGCAGCTTCGCGCGGGTGAGTGCATCGAGCGCGCCGAAGGGCTCGTCCATCAGCAACACCTGCGGCTCCATCGACAGGGCGCGCGCAATGCCCACGCGCTGCTTCATGCCGCCCGAGATCTCGCCGGGGCGCTTCTGTGCGGCGTGCGAGAGGCCCACCAACTCCAGCGCCGCATCGGTGCGCTGCACCAGTTGTGCGCGGCTTTCCTTGCCGCCAAACACGCGCTCCACGGCGAGATGCACGTTGTCGAAACAGGTGAGCCACGGCAGCAGCGAATGGTTTTGAAACACCACGGCGCGCTCGGGCCCCGGGCCTTTGATCTCGCGGCCCGCGCACAGCAGCACTCCGGCGGTGGGCGTGGTGAGTCCGGCGAGCAGATTCAGCAAGGTGGATTTGCCGCAGCCCGAATGGCCGATCAGCGTCACGAACTCGCCGCGTGCGATCTGCAGATGGATGTCCTTGAGCGCTGGGAACAGGCCCTTGGAGGTTCTGAAGGTTTGCTCCAGAGACTGCACATCGATGAACTTCGAGCGTGCAGATTCCGAGGCCATGGTCGTGGGTTGGGAGTTCATGCTTTCACCTCTTCAAACGTGAATGCGGAGGCCAGTTTGACAAGCGCCCATTCGAGCAACATGCCGACGATGCCGATGACGAAAATCGCCACGATGATGTTTTTGACGTTGAGGTTGTTCCACTCGTCCCACACCCAGAAGCCAATGCCGACGCCACCCGTGAGCATCTCGGCGGCCACGATCACCAGCCAGGCCGTGACGATGGCCAGGCGCACACCGGTCAACATGTAGGGCAGC
>CALMCS010000665.1 GCA_937862875.1 uncultured Comamonadaceae bacterium | reverse complement strand
GAGCCCGCGGGACTGTCGTCCGCGTTCAGCACCCAGGTGTCCTTGGTGCCGCCGCCTTGCGACGAATTCACCACCAGCGACCCATCCTTGAGCGCCACACGCGTGAGTCCGCCCGCGGCCATCTGCACGGTCTTGCCCGAAAGCACAAAGGGCCGCAGATCGATGTGCCGCGGGGCAATGCCCGACTCCACATAGGTCGGGCAACTCGACAGCGACAGGGTCGGCTGCGCGATGTAGCCGGCCGGGTTCGCCAGCAACACGGCGCGGAACTCTTCGATCTCCGCGCGCGTCGCCGCAGGGCCGATCAACATGCCGTAACCACCCGCTCCGTGCACCTCCTTGACCACCAGCTCATGCAGATGGGCGAGCACGTATTTGAGGTCGTCCGGCTTGCGGCACAGAAAGGTCGGCACGTTCTGCAGAATCGGTTCCTCGCCCAGATAGAAGCGAATCATCTCGGGCACATAGGGGTAGACCGATTTGTCGTCCGCAATGCCGGTGCCGACCGCGTTGCAGATCGCCACGTTGCCGGCGCGATACGCGTCCATCAAACCGGCGCAGCCCAGCGTCGAGGTGGAGCGGAACACCTTGGGGTCTAGGAAGTCATCGTCGACGCGGCGGTAGATCACATCCACGCGCTGCAGGCCACGCGTCGTGCGCATGTAGACGAAGTTGTCCTTGACCTGCAGGTCCTGCCCTTCGACCAATTCCACGCCCATCTGCTGCGCGAGAAACGCGTGCTCGAAGTAGGCGCTGTTGTACATGCCGGGCGTGAGCACCACCACGGTCGGGTCGGAGCTGTTGGGCGGTGCGCTGGCGCGCAGGGTGTCGAGCAGCATGTCTGGGTAATGCATGACCGGCGCGACCTTGTGCTGCGCGAACAGATCGGGAAACAGCCGCATCATCATCTTGCGGTTTTCCAGCATGTACGACACACCGGAGGGCACGCGCAGATTGTCTTCGAGCACGTAGTACACGCCGTTGCCCTGCGCATCGGGGGCACGCACGATGTCGATGCCCGCAATGTGTGCGTAGATGTTGTTGGGCACATCGACCTGCACCATTTCGGGGCGCAGCTGAGAATTGTTCATGATCAGGTCACGCGGAATCAGGCCCGCGCGGAGGATGTCCTGGTCGTGGTACACGTCGTGAATGAAGCGATTGAGTGCCGTCACGCGCTGTGCCAGCCCCTGCTTCATGCGCACCCATTCGTGCGCCGGAATGATGCGCGGAATCAGATCGAAGGGAATCAAGCGCTCGGTGCCCGAGCCGTCTTCGTCCTTGGCGCCGTAGACCGCAAACGTAATGCCCACGCGGCGGAAAATCATTTCGGCTTCTGCTCGGCGCGCCTGCATCGAGCTCTCTGGCTGCCGCGACAACCACTGCGCATAGCGCTGGTAATGTGCGCGCACGGCACCAGCCTCCATAGGAAGCGTTTCGTACATTTCGTCAAACCTGTGCATAAAGAATGCCTCCTGAGACAACAGAATAGCAAGTTGCAGGCCTGTTTTCCATTCCTGCGCCGGACCGGATATTCACGCTATCCCTAAGCACCTAGTGCGACGGGGGAACGCGGTGGTGCCAGTACCGCAAGGAGTGTTCGCGCTCACAGACCGTGGCCCCGGGGCGATCCGAGCGCCACCCCACCGCGCCACATGCGGGAGTCTCGGCCAGCGGGATGTTCCGCTCGCGGTAGCGCATCACCACGGCCTCTGCCGGATGACCAAAACGATTGCGGTAGCCCGCCTGCACCACCCCGATCTGCGGCCGCAGCGCATCCAGAAAATTCGGGCTCGACGAGGTTTTGCTGCCGTGGTGCGGCACCAGCAGATACTGCACGGGCTCGACCACCCCGAGCGCCAACAGGTCGCGCTCCTGAGGCTGCTCGAGATCACCCACCAGCAACGCCACGACGCCATGCGCATCCGTGATCTGCAGCACGCAACTCACCGCATTGGGTTTGAGGCGGGCTGGATTGCCCTGCGCGAGTTGGCTGGCCTTGTCGACCGGCGGATGCAGCACCTTGAATTGCACACCGTCCCAACTCCAAGCCTGCCCTGCCACACAGGCTTGCATGGGCCGCAGTCGCGACAGCGGGTGGTCTCCTTCCATGGAGGCGATCAAGGCGCTGTGCGGTTGCTGCGCGAGCACCGCTGCCGCGCCACCGGTGTGGTCCGCGTCGCGGTGACTGAGCATGACCACATCGAGCCGTTCGCCCAAGGCGCGCAAGAGCGGAACGAGGATGCGCTCGCCCGCATCCGAGTCCGCCGAATAGCGCGGGCCGGTGTCGTACAACAGGCTGTGCGTAGCCGTGCGCACCAGCACCGCCTGGCCCTGCCCTACGTCGGCGGCCAGCAACTCGACCACGCCCATGTCCGGCCGGGCATGCGACCACCAGAGCGCGGGCAGCACACAGGGCAAGGCCAGCATCCGTAGCTTCCACGGCAGGCGCAGCGCGAGCACCACGCCACCCACCACCGCCGCAATCCCGGCCCAGAGCGGCGCACTGGCCAGCGACAACTGCGCCATCGGCCAACTCGCAAACCATTGCAGGACGGCGTTGAAACACTGCGTGAACCACAGCGCCATCTCCCACAACGCGGGCCACACCACACCGCCGAAAGCAAACGGCAACACCACCAGCGTGACCCACGGAATCGCGAACATGTTGGCCGCAAAACTGACGACCGACATCTGCCCGAACAGCAAAATCGTGAGCGGCGTCACGGCCAAGGTGACCACCCATTGCTGCCGCCATTGCATCTTCATTTGCGACAGCATTCGCCGCAGCAAGCCCTGTTGCGCGCTGTTGGGAGAGTCCCCATCGTTCTCCTCCAAATTGCTGGCAAACAGCACGCCAACCGCCACAAAGCTCAGCCAGAATCCGGTCTGCAGCATCGCCCACGGATCCCACAGAAGGACCAAGGCGCACGCCAGCAACCAGACCTGCGGCCAGGGCCAACGCTTGCCGCCCCAACGCAGCAAACCAATCACCGCCAGCATGAGAATCGTGCGCTGCGCCGGCACGCCCCAGCCGCTGAACAACGCGTAGGCCGTGGCAAGCAACACGCCGCCCACGAGGCCCGCGCGCTGCGCCGGAATGCGCAGACACAGCCACGGAATTCTTCGCCACGCGGCACCGATCAAGGTCGCGGCCAGCCACGCAAACATGGTGATATGCAGCCCGGAAATACTCACCAGATGCGCAACGCCGGTGACCCGAAAGACATCCCAATCCTTGCGATCGATGGCGCGCTGATCACCCGTCACCAGAGCCGCCACCACACCAGCGGCACGCCGCCGCGACGAGTCGGGCGCATCCGCGCTCCAGATCAATCGCTCAAAGATGGCATCACGCACATGTTGCCGCAGACGCTCGATGAGATAGCCCCGCGCAGCAGCGATCTTTCTCGGTGCATCGCTCACTCCGCCGGCGCGCACATAACCACTCGCCTGCACGCCCTGCTCCCACATCCACAGCTCAAAATCAAAACCAAACGGATTGCGATCGCCATGCGGTGCCTTGAGCCGCACGGTGAGACCCCAGCGCTCCCCGGCGGTCATGGGTGGCAGCGGCGTTAGCGCGACATCCTCCGCATCAAACATGCCGCGTGCGTACCAAGACAGCTCGATCAACTCAGGCAGCGCTACCGGCTTACCCTCCATGCTCGCCGACTCCACCGCGAAGCGAAAACGCGTACCGGCATCGCGCACCTGCGGCATGGCGACGATGGTGCCTTGGATCTGTATATCCGGGCCTTCGAGTTCGGGCTTGAGTGCCTGGGATGCAAAGGAATCAGCCCGCCATCCAGCAAGTCCGAACACCAGGGCCGTGCAGGCCGACATGACCAGCAAAGTGCGCAGCCAGCGGTTCCAGCGCCAATGCGCCGGTGGTTGAATGCGCAGCAGAACAATCAACCCCAGCGCAGCCAGCCCCATACAGGCCATGTACCCATTGAGGGCCCAGAGCGCTCGTTGCTGTAACTGCAAGGCCGTACCCCACAACACGCCGAGCATCCACGCGGAGCCGTCCCAACCCCTCGTCCTGCCGTGGGCATGCAGTCCATCCTGAAGCGCGTGATGAGGGGGCGTGAGCGACATCGCGCGATGCTAGGTCAGGCGTGCTCACAGGGCCTTGATCTACCCCGGGGAAACGGATCGCGCAGGCCTTGCGCAACGCAGTACGACGCCTGCCAGCCAAGCGGGGGGTCACCTTCTCTTTGCGTTTGGATGAAGCCCTTGCAATCGATATGTGGATGGGGGCTTTGAAGTTGGAGAACGGCTCACAAATATGTAACACTTGAAGAAGTCAGCAATGGGCGTTTGAACCACCGCATCCCCGTATGCGCGCTGCTCCGTTTTTCTCTCTTCACACCACTCTGCAAGGATTGCCATGAGCGTTTACGACAAACTCAAAGAACTCAACATCACACTGCCGCCAGTGGCTACCCCTGCCGCAGCCTATGTGCCGTTCGTACAGACCGGCAATCTGGTGTTCCTCTCCGGTCACATTGCGCGCAAGGATGGCAAGCCCCATTCCGCACAATTCGGCCGCGACATCTCCACCGAAGAAGGCAAGGCCGCGGCCCGCGCCGTCGCTGTGGACCTGCTGGGTACGCTGCACGCCGCCACCGGTGACCTGAACCGCATCAAGCGCATCGTCAAGCTCATGAGCCTCGTGAACTCCACCGGCGAATTCACCGAGCAGCACCTGGTCACCAACGGTGCCAGCGACCTGTTCGCACAAGTCTTCGGCGACAAGGGCGCGCACGCTCGCAGCGCCTTCGGCGTGGCACAGATTCCCTTCGGCGCTTGCGTTGAAATCGAACTGATCGCCGAACTGGCGGACTAATTCGCCTGCCCCACGGGCACGGCAAACGCAGTGGATCGCACCGAGCGCCGTGCTCGCAGCGGCCACTGCTCCAGCTGCCTCCATACAGCTGTCACACGATCTCTGACAAAAAATCGCAGCCACAGGCTTCGTACGCACACCATGACGACCCCGCTGATCCTGACCATCCAATCCCATGTGGCTTACGGTCACGTGGGGAACGACGCAGCCATGCTGCCCCTGCAACTGCTTGGTATCGAACCGGTCGCAGTGCACACCGTTCAATTTTCGAACCACACCGGCTACGGTGAGTTCAAGGGCCAGGTCTTCACTCCTGCCCATATCTCCGACGTCCTCGACGGCTTGCGCGCACGCGGCGTGCTGGCGCGCTGTGTCGCGGTGCTCTCCGGCTATCTGGGCGATGCAGGCGTTGGCGAAGCCATCCTGCAGGCCGTGCAGGAGGTTCGCGGCGCGCACCCCAAGGCCCATTACCTGTGCGACCCGGTCATGGGCGACGTCGGCCGCGGCCTGTTTGTGCGCCCCGGCATTCCCGAATTCTTGCGCAAGCGCGCGCTCTCGCAGGCCAGCGTCATCACGCCGAACCATTACGAATTCGAACTGCTCCACGGTGGCACCACGCTGACCACCGTCGACGCCACGGTGCAGGCCGCGCGCGAGATGCTCACGCACATGCACCAGCCTTCGAGCGCGCTGATCGTCATCACCAGCCTGCGCACCGACGACCTGCCGCAAGACCAGCTCGCGACGCTCGCCGTCACCGCCGACAACGCATGGTTGGTGCAGACGCCGTATGTCGATCTGCAACCGCTTCCGAACGGCATGGGCGACGTGTTTTCCGCCGTGCTGCTGGGCCATTTGATCCAGGGCGAAGCCATACCGGAAGCCGTATCCAGCGCGGTCAGCACGCTCTACGCATTGGTCTCACGCACCGAATCCGGCGAGCGCGACCTGCCGCTGGTGGCGTGCAGAAACCAGATCACCAGC
>CALMCS010000664.1 GCA_937862875.1 uncultured Comamonadaceae bacterium | reverse complement strand
TAGCGTCTGCAATGGGCTTAACGTGCTTTATTTTCCGTTTTCTGAGACGTCCCCTAGTGAAGCCATCAATCCAGAGAACCCTTTGGATGCTTTCACTGCGATTGCTGATGCAGCGATACAAGCCTCAATTGACGAGCATGGATCGAAGGACTTGGTGGAGAGTGTCGAGATTCAATTTCATTTTGATGGATCCGTTGATCCTCTGAAGTTCGAATCCGCAAGCGAGTATTTGGGCCACATGTTCACGACTGTCTCACGGGCACTCGCGAATGCAAAATTTGGATCGCCGATAAACTGATTGGTCAGCCACTCACGCCCCCGCTGCCTTCTGCAGCGTCCAAAACATCGTGTCGTAGGCCACGTACTCAGCAGCGCTCAGAGCTTCTTCACCGGAGATGATCTCGAACCCACGACGTGAGAGTGGCACGCTCTCCAGCAACCGGCCAGCGTCATCGTAGTGATCGAGCGTGAATTCCGCCTCGGTCTTGGATACGCAAAACATCTTTGCGCTTTCCAAGACCGCCAGCGTTTCATAGTCGCTGTCCCACTTGGCACCGACGCCGGTTTTCAGAGCTCGCGAGCCCTGAAGAAAGTGCATTTCAAGATAGGACATGTCCTGCATGATCAACGCTTGCCGTACTTCTCTTCCCAGAGCTCGTTTGCTTCTTGGAGGATTGCTGCTTCAATGACGTTCTTGCAGTACCTAGCTTTGACGTAGCTTTTCTTTGCCACAAGAAAGTTGAGTGCTTCTTTTGCGGCATCAGACAAGAGCAGGTTGAACGCCTTGCCCGCGTTCTCCGCATCAAGCTCTGCCCATGGTGGCTGCTTGGGCGTATAGCCTTCAATGATCGCACCGCCTGGCAAAACAACGGCGCTTCGCTGATCCGCCTCGTTCGCTTCATTGACAAATGACTCGAAGTCTTGAACGGGTGGCTTCGCGGCCATGTTGCGCATGGCCTGATCGACCGGCGTTGATTTGATGACGGATTGCGTTGTGGCAGCGACTGGCGCTGCAGGCGCAGGAGTTGGAATTGGCGCTGCTGCAGGCGCTGTTTGTTTGGCTGCACCAGCGGGCCGGAATGGCCCAGCGTTCTTTTTAACCATACAAGTACCCGTAAATGTTCAGCATGTCAGTAACGCCGGGATCCGTGCGTTTTGTCTCATCTGCTGTTCCGCCAATTTCTTCTGAGCTCCAGCCTTTGTCAGTAGCTCGGTAGTGAATCCGGCGTTCAGGAAAATGGACGTTCGCGATTGGAATGGAGGTCTTCTCCGCGATTTCATCGTAGGCACGCTGCAGCTCTTCGCGCCGTGGATTCGTTTGCGGGCGCAGGATGATCGACACGTTAGCGTCCGGATTGAACTCCTGCATGCGCAGATAGGTTTCATGCAGGTCTGCAATGTGCTCAAGATCAAAGAGCGACAAGCTCATTGGAATCAACACATCATCAGCCATGCCCCACGAGCGGCGCAGATCTGCCGAGTCGCGACCAGCGGTGTCGATGAAGATGTCGCTGTAAGTAGCCCTGAAGCCCTTGACGGTCGTTGCAACGAGCTCGTTGAACGCTTGAATACACTGCACCGTTCCTTCAAGTTCAGGGTGCCGGTTGCGGCGCTCAGCCCACTTGCTCGCAGTTCCCTGCTTGTCGGTATCGATGATGATGACGTTGCCACCACGCGCTTGACGCATGGCGGCCATGTTCACTAGCAGCGTTGTTTTGCCAACGCCGCCCTTCGGATTTGCCACTACAAATACGCGGCAGTTTTTGCTCTTTGCCTTGCTCACTTCAGTCCCTTTCTGATGCAAGAATGCTCGACGTCATTTGACGTCAAATAGCGTGAATCGACGTTTTTGCACGTTGCGTGACGTGTGCTAGCGTCACATAACGTCAATTCACGTTTCGCGCACTGGGCGCGAATTCCGCTATGTTAACGCGCAACAAGACGGACGGTGTGTGATTTCGTGAAAAACGTCGGTCAACGTTGCGTAGCGCCAACTGACGTCTATCGACGTTCGCTGATACCTATCGGCGTCATTGGACGTGCATCAGCGTTAGTTGACGTTACTTGACGTCAATCGACGTCATTCCGTTTCCTCGTTATCGTGCAGATCGAGCTCCAAGTTTTTGGAGTTGGGTTGCTCTTCCTCGACCGGCAGATCGGCACCACTCTCGCGGAGATCCAGAAGCAGGTCTTCGATCTTGGCCTGCAGTTGAGGCGATATCGACTTGAACTCTGGATCCTTGGTGATCTCGCCAAGCGTGTCATAGAGTTTCGGCGCAGCTTTGTGCAGTACCTTGCGGCGCTGTTGAGCTGGAGCTGCTTGGACATTCTTGGCTGTGGCCTTCGATGCGCCCTTCGCTTTGGCTTCTTCAAGGGCGTTCTTCAGCACGTCCAGCGCCTTGACACCGTGCTTGCGCAGTGTGTCGATCGCGAGCGTTGCGGAGATCTGGTCTTGCTGCACCATGGCGCGGATGTCGCGGTGGGCCGCAATGAGCATCAGCAGGCCTTCCACGTACACCAAGGAGCGCCCCATCACTTTCGCGATGTCCTCGGGCGTGCGTCCGAAGGTGATCAATCGCTTGTAGGTGACGGCAGTCTCGTACATCGTCAGTGGCTGGCCGCTGTTGGAGAGCGACAGAGCGATCGTCAGATCCTCCATGCTCGTGCCTTGCTCCACGTAGATGAGCGGGATGGATTCGATTTGAGCGCCCTCAGATCGAGCGATCTTCACAGCACGCAAACGCGTGTGCCCGTTCGTCACGAATGGCGAGCTGGATCCATCCTCATTGCGCACGGCCACCACAGACAGTGGAAAGTCGCGCTTGAACCCGTGGATCTTCATCTGGTCTGCGAGCCAGCGGATATAGGCCAAGTGAGTGGGTGTGTCCGTGCGTGGATTGAAGTGCTCGAAGACCTTGATGTCATCAGGATGTGCGAACCACAGATCCTGCGATTTGGCACCCAGTTCCTTCATCGCAGTGCGCGATGAGCCAGGAACGAATGGGATATCACCATCGAAGTCAGCCGGATCGACAAAAACATTCTGATCGGGCTTTGCTTTTTTGCTCATATCGTCCTCTTTTCAAGTTGGGCCGCTGCCACGGCTGTTGGTCAATCGACCATGTTGAAGTGACTCTGGGCTGTTTCGGAGAATGAAACTTCATGCCCACTCGACGCAGTTTCATTGCCCACCGAATCAGATTTATCGTGAGCTGCTTGCGTAGCTGAATCATCAATGGCTGCGGGAACTGTTTGTGCAGGCTCAGGAGCTTGTTGCACGCCACGAGATTCTGAAACTGTAGCGGAGCCGGGTTGATTAGTGCTCACTGACACTGATCGTTTTTCATAACTGGCTTTGGCTTGCGGTGCATGCCGTTGTCGTGGCGCGGATTTGCTGGATCCTGCCAACTCAGATGCCGCGTGATCGCGCAGCACCTGCACATAGGTTTGATTGGCCGAACGGTATGGGAGGGAGTCGTGGAACTGCATCAATTGCTCGTTCTCGGGATCATTGGGATCCACGAGTAAAACGATGCGTACCTTCGTCCCCGGTTCGCGTTCGGCCTTGGCGCGTACCCACTTGGACATTTCAAGCCGCCTTCACTGTCTGGTTTTGCTTGTGAAGCTGGAAACCTGCTCCAAAGCGGCTAAAGCCTTCAGCGACTGCAAATCGACTGTCGTCACACAATTTCGCATGAGGCCAGTGACTGCGGATGTGTTCGAAAATCAATGGAGCACCGCCACCAGCGAGCAAAATGCCATCCAAAGACCGCGCATGTTCACCCATCAGAGCATTTGCTTTCACGCGAATGTCTTCAGCGAGCGCAGGAATGGATTGATCGATTTCATCGCCGATGTCTTCCACTTGCCCGAAGTGTTTGATTTGACGATTCACGAAAGCGCGAGAAGCTTCTTCAAGTCCAATTGAGATTCCCCGTTTCGCGAGAAGCTTTTGCAGGTTTTCTGCAACCACTGTCATGCCATTTGAAGAGCCAAAGCAGCGTTCAACAATTCGGCCATTCAACACGACACAGAAATCAGTCGTGTATTGACCAATTTCGATAATGCCCCACGAATTACCACGGCGTTGCAATTCATCAGATTCTAGACCATTTGATTGAAACTGCATCAATTGAAATGGTCCGAGAGGCTGCGGCAAAACAATGATCTGGCCCTCGGGATAAATCTTGCTCAGATCATCTTTCAGAGCTCCACGCTGATTGCTGTAGTGCTTACCCGGCAGACCAACGACCACAATTGCATTTTCGGTGCGCTCGACGCCGCGATTTTTCAAACGCTTGATTGCGCCGAGAAAAAGAGCTCGGTGTTCGTCGGTAAAAACCCAGTCATCACGCATGCCTGAATCCAGATCGACGCGAGATTGAATGGCTGCTGTTTCGCCAAAAAAGTAGCTTTTACCGTTGACCACTACGGTATCAAGAGCGGCTTTACTGCGTTCTGAATCCGTCGATATTTCGATTGCCGGAGCAACGATGGATGGGAACATGACCTGAATAGCCGAATTGCCGTTCTTTGAACGGGTAACGGCTTTGACAGTGCTGCGCCCGATGTCCAGGCCAATCACGGTTCGCAATGAGTATGGGCTTTGATTCATGGTTTCCCTGCTGTGGTGTGTTGACTATGTGCTTTGTACAAAGGACATATGCAAATGAACTATGTGCAATGAACAATGTGCATTGTACATATACGATCACGCAACACAAGAGGAAATCCGCAAATAGAGGATTTTGCGCGATGCATTCACGCAACAACTCTATTTACCGCTAGGGCATACATGTTGGATGGCCATCTCTGAAACTGAGAGACGGAATCTGAGGCTCCCCCAAAATTCACTTTTGCTAAAAACTTCGGTGATGAGCTCGCATGTTAAGATGCCCTTCGGGCGAAACATAATAAGGCATCAAACTATGACGAAAGCAGCACCCGAAGCTGCAAACGACGGTGATCTCACATGGCCCGATAAATCAGGCTCAATGCGGTACCGCCCTACCCGCCAACAGGTAGAACAAGACCGCCTGATTCTCTCCACGCGTGCCATCTACCAGACCCTGTACGAGCTGGATTTGCTGATTGAGAAGTACGCCTACGCACTTGAGATCCTGCAGCCGTCCATCGACGGAAAAATCGCCGTGCGCTACCTGCAGCATCGCGGAATTACCTCGGATTCGCGCCACCCGACCTTCATCCAGTGGAAGCAAACCAAAAACGGCAAGCTGCTGTACGAGCGGATTCAGTCCAACGAAGTCATCCTTCGCATCCCCAGGAGCACGGTGTTCAATCTCATCCGTGACAGCCTGAAAGATCTGCTGCAAACGCAACGTGGCCTTATCGAGAAGCGCCAAGGCACACTGGACCTGATCGCCAATTTCCGCAGGACGGTGGGAATCCAAACGGCGTTGCACAACAAGAACATCGAATCGCACAACGCTGTGATCGATGAAAAGTTGAAGTCCATACTTCGCGAGCGAAACGCGAACCTTGATGAGTACGTCCAGACCCTCCGAGAAGTCGAAGAGATCATCGACAAGAACGCGCACATTGAACCGGAGAAAAGGCCTCGCGCCGACCTGTATGGAAACATCAATGCCACATCCAAAAAGGCGTAAGCCGACGTGGATTAACGTCAATCGACGTTGGTCAGCGTTCTCTGCCCAAAACGTGAGTTGACGTCACTGAACGTCATTCGAAGTTGCCCGACGCTCCCTAACGCGAAACGGAGTCACGGCACGCCGAGCGACGTGAATCAATATGCAGTAGCGTTGCCCAACGCCAAAATGCGTCAGTGCAAGGTGTTGGGCGTCATTGCACGCCGCTCAACGTTGCCCGGTGTGAATTGACGTCATTCAACGTCATTCAACATGTCCCAGCCACAAACCACCGGCCACACTGCACCCGCCACGGTGCGTTGGCCCCGCGAGTGCGCCCCAGCTCCCCTGCCCCACGCCATGCGCTGCCACCACAGCCGCGCAATCGATGACCTAGTGCACATGACCGCCTTAACCGAGGCATTCTCAAGGAGTACAAATCATGACAAAAGGGTGTATCGAAACCTATACACAAAGAGGTTCACGATGGTAAGATATCGCGAACTAATTATGTTGGGATCTTCGCTGGCAACGTTGAGGTCTTATCCGGAGCATGTTCGCTATTCATTTGGGACGATCGCAAGATATGTCTGTGAGAGTGAACGGACACAGCTTTATGAAGCAATTCAAGAAGCGATTCCGATGCAGCAAGAGATGAAGTTTGTAAAGAATTGGCCTCCAGTGAAATTTTCTGAAAAGAATTTTCCGCTGGATACTGTTCTTGCAATACATCAGTTATCTGTGGATGACCCTGAACATTTCTATCGTTTTTTATTGGCTCCCTACGCGAGAAATCCAGAGTCGAAAGCACCTGAGTTTGTCTTGATGCACACATACATCAAGAAATCCAACAAGATGCCGACGACAGAGCTGGATACTCTCAAAAGGAACATCAAAACTTATTTGAAGAGGTGACTATGCTCCAAGACAAGTTCCAACCTGCGACACCGTGGGATGAATTCGGTCCTGAACATGATCAAGTAATTGCCGACATGAAGAAAAGCCATGCTGCAAAGCATGCGCTGGATCCCAAAGCTGCGCTGATGAGTAAAATCGTCGGTGAGCTCGGGAGTCGAAATCTGAATCAGACACAAATCGGGCAATTGCTCGGTGTGACGCGTACACGCGCCAATAATCTGATGACGGGTAAGCTATCCATGTTCTCACTGGATGCACTGGTTGTCTTCGCTCAACGCCTCAATTGGCGTGTGACATTGACAACGGAGACAAGCACGCAAGATCAGCATGAAGCCGAACTTGCCACCGCTTGAACCAAATCTCTCAGCAAACACTTCGGTGTTTCTGGGAGATTTTTTTATGGGCAAACGTGAATGAAAAAGCAGTATGAGTTGGACGGCCACAAGTATCTGGCGGCTGACTGTGTAGACGGAATATTGATTGATCCAGTGCTGCCGGTGGATTTTGATTCGACGCCAAACGATGATCGTTCGCCCGAGGATTTGATGCGCTGGGAGTTGCGCCCGTTTATCAAGACGTCCGGCGATGGTGAAGAGAGAAGGTACGTGATTCGGTGCCTTGATTTCGGTGCGTGGGATCGCTCAACCAACTGGGGATATGTTGCATCACTGGATGAGGCCGTCGAGCTGGTGAGGAACACGCAGATCCGCGACTATCGTTTGCCGCCGCCAGGAATGGAGATGATCCAGCTCGGCGGACAGCCGGTCTATGTGATGAAGAAGAACTAACGTCAATCGACGTCATTGAACGTCATTCGAGAGAAGGCCATGAATCCGAGGTTGTTGGCTGTGGTGAGTGTGGAGAAGGTTCAACGGGTCCGCTGCCAAAAGGACGGCTGTGGGCATGGTGTATACGCAGCCATCCATGTCGTTGAGCACGATGGCCGGGTGAAGGTGTTGGGATCGACGTGCTTTGCTGAGATCTACGGCGGCGAGCACGCGCTTGGCCGTCCGCAGTACATGGGGGGTGGCCGGAAGATCAGCGCAGAGGATGCGGCGCTACTGGACAGCAATACGGCTGCATTGCTCGCCAAATGGGAGTTGGCCAAGATCGAAACTGAGGCACGGAATAGGGAGAGGCTGCGCAGCATGAATGCCATGCAGGCGTCCAGACTTGAACCGGCAGCGCCCCGCCCTACCCCACAGTCGATGTATGCCTTCCCCGCCCCAGAAGTCACGCGCCGAGTGGCCTCGTCGCCCTGGCCGTGGCAACACCCAAGGAACTACTCGATCGCGTTGTTGCGTTCTCCACACGGACAGGCTTGGTTTCGAGTCCAGCATCAGGACCAGTCGCAGAAGCTCGCGCCGTGGCCGCTGTTCGACGGCTGGGAGAGCGCCCTGCCCGCCCACGTAGGCACGGCGGATCTTGCGTTGGGAGCATTCGGAGTTCCAGACATTGGCCGTGCGATCAAGGAACTGGCCGCACTGGGTTTTACTTCGCCCCAAGTGGGCGTTTGGAATGACTTTCGAAGGGCGTTTTGACGTGAACAGGAGTGCGCTGACGTTCGGAGGTGTTGATGAACGTCGTAGGGCGTCGTTTGACGTGAATTGACGTCAAAAAACGTTAAGGCCTCACTGAGGCGCAACAGATGACAAAGGGCACATGACCAATGAGCGCTTCCAGGAACTGACCGGCTGGCAACTTCCCGAGACTGTTGCCGCGTAGAAGCATCAAGCTTCCACCCCAAAACCCGCACATGCTTCGGTATGTCGCGGGTTTTTTCATGCCTGACGTGGCCTGACGCTCTGTGACGTTAAAGAACGTTGAATGACGTCAGTTAACGTCAATGGCTTCGACGAACATCCAAACATTTCCCAGCCACAAACTACCGGCCCCACGCACCGGCCACACAGCACACGCCACGGTGCGCAGGCCACGCTGCAGTTGCCCCACTCCCCTGCCCCACTCCCCTGCCCCACTCATCGGCCCCACACATCGGCCACATGTCGCAGGCTGCTGGCACCGCTGCCCTGCCGGTGCGGATCCTGCATGCACGCCGCGAGACGTGATCTGAAGTTTCCCGGCGTGTATTGACGTGCAGTCACGCTGCATGACGTGTGTCTACGTCGAAAGATACCCTATGACGCTAAGTGACGTTAATCAACGTCGAATAACGTCAATGAACGTGATGCGATGACGGATATCACCCAGCGCAACAGATGACCCCTTGCACATCAACCGCCTCGATTGAGGCATCTTTAAAAGGGAAACGCATCATGACAACCGTCAGCGCAGAACAATTGCTGCAAAACTGCAGCCTCGTGACTTTCCAGACTCGCACTTTCTCCGCCGTCCGAGACACAGGCCTCGGCAGCAGTGAAAGCGAAGGTCGTATGGAAAAGGTGCTGCAACGCTGTGTGGATGCTGCGACACTGCGACCATTCAATCGCATCAAGATTGACTGCAGCCGTGTATGCCGCAACTACGGAACCCGCATCGACTCTCTGGGCGCTTGGGCCATCTCGCCCGAGAAAGTCGCAGAAGTCAGTGCCATCTTGGAAAAGAATCGCGAAGACTGGTATGCCTACACGACCGAGCTGGCTGACAAGATCGGCAACGTCGTGAGGGAATTTGCCGACAGGAATCCAAGCAATCGTCAGGCCATCTATGACCTGGCACCCACAAGTGAAAGCATCCTTCGTTCAACGAAGTTCTTGTTCGCTGTGTATCGCTTGAATGCCGATGATCTTGAGCAGACCACCTCTATCGAAGATGAAATCACGGACATGCCTATGCAGGTACTTCGTGAAATCAAGGCAACCTTGATGGATGCCGGTATGGATGGTGCTGCTGAAAAGTACACCAAACGTGGCCTGCAGGTCTTGGCTCGTATTGCTGACAAGGCGAGCTCGTTTGCGTTTCTGTCTCCGAAGATTCAGAACGTGCACGAGGTTATCTCCGATGTTTGCAAAACACTGGACCAGTCGCCATCGATCGGTCCATCGCAAGTGCTGCTGCTGAATGCTCTCTGTGAGCAGTTGATGAATCCCTTTGCTCTCTATAGCAAAGGCTTTCAGCTCCCGAGCCCAGATCCTCAGGCACAACCTGTGGTCAAAGCTCCTGCAGCTCCGGCACCGAAGCAATCGCCTGTCGCCTCTATGGCCGATCAGTTGATTGCGTTCTAACCAAAAACCCAGCTCACATCCTCGGATGCGACTGGGTTTTTTCATGCTTGCATGAAACGTGCATCGACGTGCATTAACTCTAAAGAACGTCATTTGACGTTACATGACGTCATTCAGTGTCGAAGAACGTTCGGGTGACCTCCTGTGACGCAACAGATACCACCTTGCACATGTTGTCCCGAAGCCAATCCCGGCACGGGTTTTTAACTTTCAAGGAGTATTCGAAATGAATCAACAGTCAAAGGAGCAGGGCGCTAACACAGGGTTCAATGTGGTTCGCATTCCTGAAGCTGAGTTTCTGGAGTTGATGGCGTCACATCAACTTCAAGCTGAGCCATTTCAGGTACGAGACGGCATCCATTCGGTCCACTTCAGTCGTGATGAGCCCGATGGCTTCAGCTTCGGCTGCATCGTGACTCGCTTGCCGGATGGGTTGTACAGGGTGAACTGTGCTCACTTCAAGAGTCAGATCATTGTGTCGTCGACTCAAACAACAGACAGCGATCTGAAGAACATCGTTGATGAGGTCGTCAAAGACTTTGAGCAGTACGTTCTTGGGATGCGTCATCTCAAGTCTATTGCCGATGGCATCAACGCACAGGCTCAAGCGGTTCGCTGCAAGGCGTTAGCCGATCTTCAGCATGCACGAAGTCTTGATCACAAGAATCCGTACTCGATCACTCATCGACACAACTACGGCCAAACGACGTACATCCTTTGGTCCGTTGATGAACCCACTGAAGAAGAAGCCATCAAGCTTCTGCACTCCGAGTATGAACCCGATAAGGATGAATCACTCACGATCGAAATGCTGACGCTCGAAGAGCTGCTTGGCGTTCCCGCAAACTGAGCTTCCCAGCTCAATCAAAGCCCATGCTTCAACTTCGGTTGAGCTGGGCTTTTTTCATGAGCGATCGCATCACAACGAGCGGATGGCCTCAACGTCAATACACGTCACATGAGCTCATCTGACGTTCAATGACGTCCATTTACACGAGCCGGTATCGATTGACGTCAATCAACGTCATATAACGTCAAAGAACGTTTTCCACTCAGACGGCGCAACAGATGACATAGCGCACATGCACGCCTACCCGCCAATTTCGGCGAGGGCAAATTCAAGGAGAAACCCAAATGTCATCAGTGACCACCATCTCTATCGAAGAGTTCGAAGCCACGTTCAAGCCTGAAGCCAATCACTTGGTTGAAAGCGACAAAGCATCATTCTGCGGCTGGATGTATGAAACCTACGGTGTTGAGGATGAGTACATTCGCAAGGTTCTCAACGAAACTCCAGCACGGATTTGGACGATTGAAGAAGAGGACGGCGGATTTGTGGTCTTCCGAAATCACTACTCGGAAGACGCAATCGGGTACATCGTGACCGAAGTGAGTGTGAGATCCGGCCAAGAGTTTGTTGTGCGTGATGAAGCACACGATGAACTCGTTCGGCAAGCAAAGGAGTAATCAATGCCAATCGACTTCAGCAAGTTGAACGACCCTGTGTTCCGCGAGCAGATACGGAAAGAACGCGAAGAGGCCGAAGAGAAGCAAGCGAAGAAGGACGCGGAGTTACAAGGACACCTCAACAAGTGCCTTGATGCCTACGAAAGTCTGCCTGAACGCGAACGAAGCTTCATCCTGTCGTGTAGAACCTGTATCTCAACGCACAGGCAGCTTTCAGATGCTCAAGATAAATGGCTACGTGACATCTCAGCCCGTCTAGACGGCTGAGGCGTTATCGAGCAAGTCTGCCTATCCTGCCAGACCACCACCAAAACCCAGTTTCATCCTCGGATGCGACTGGGTTTTTTCTTGGCCGGTCGCCGGTAGAGCAGGGCGCAACCGATGACATGCCGCACATGCAGGCCTATCCGCCATTCCGGCGAGGGCAGACCATCAAGGAGAGATCAACATGAATGCGAGCATTTCCAAAGACGAACCCATCTGCTTGACGCTGGTGGAAGACGCTCATGGGTTCGATGATTACGACGTGACCGGCGCTGCTGAGATTCATCGAATTGCAGTTCCTCAGAACATCAAGCCGGGGGAAATCTTCAATGCCTATGGTCCGGGATCCACAAAGAATGGGATCGTTTGGAACGGCAACATTGAGCTTTCACTGAAAGCGTATCTTGCCTCTCGGCCACCCTACATCCGAAAGCACAAGCTCACAGAGCGCAGACACATGACCGCAATCTGCAGTGCGTGTGGTGGTGCTGGAGCGGCGTTGACTAAGGAGTGTCCTGGCTATCTCATGACATTGGACCAACGTGATGCGATTTCGCTTGGGGTCTTGGACTATGTTGACGGCGACTGGACCGAGGCGGCCCAATCCAAATATGCATTTAAGAGGTTGCACGATGAGGCACTGAATCTCAATGAGGATAGCGATCGCGCAAAGCAGATCCAGTCCATTCTTAGCGCCAGTCCGTACAGGATGCATCCGAATCTAGGTTGTGTTCTCAAACAGCCAATCGTCAGTCACATAACGACACCTGATCACTGACCCACAAACCCAGCTCACATCCTCGGATGCGACTGGGTTTTTTCATGCCCTGATGGAACGTTTCAGAACGTTTGTTCGCACCGAATGACGTTAGATGACGTTGGATGACGTCAAACAACGTCATTCGATTTCAAGATCCGCGGTGCGTCTGATGCTGCACGCAACCGATCACTTTCTGCACATGCACGCCTATCCGCCAATCCCGGCGAAGGCAAATTCAAGGAGTGATCAAAATGGAACAACTGAGCAATCTGAAAATCGTTGATGAGCAGCGTCTTTTGTCGGTCGTGTACGCGTCAACCTGGGACAACGGGGTTGTCACGACAAAAGCGATGCTTGATCTGACAACGTGGGAGATCAGCAGCATTGAGGCGGCAGATGTTGAGGAAGCGGGCGATCTCGGACAACTGTTGTTTGAAGAGATTTCCAACGGGGACGGTGTATCCGCTGTCGTGGAGAAGAATGCTGACGATCGTTACTTCGTGAAGGATCCGACGCGTCTCGTGCAGTTCTTGCCGAACGGCGAGGAAACAGCAGAGGCGGGCGACATCGATCTTGATGCCGTCGCACAATGGGTCGGTCTGCACTATGGCCGCAATTTCGCGAAGGATCCAGAGAAAGTACGACGTGTTTGGGTCGAGCGATACGCTGAAATTCATGGGATCACATTGGCAGCACCAGCACCAGCACCAGCACCAGCAACGGTAACGGCAATGGCAACGTCAC
>CALMCS010000663.1 GCA_937862875.1 uncultured Comamonadaceae bacterium | reverse complement strand
TCATCCTGCAGGATGACAACGGCCAGATCACCGAAACCCACAGCATCAGCGCGGGTCTCGACTATCCCGGCGTCGGCCCCGAGCACGCCTGGTTGCAGGAACTCGGCCGCGCACAGTACGTCGGCATCACCGACAAGGAAGCGCTCGACGCCTTCCACTACCTGTGCCGCACCGAGGGCATCATCCCCGCGCTCGAGTCGAGCCACGCCTTCGCCTACGCGATGAAGCTGGCCAAGGAAATGCGCCCCGATCAATCCATCCTCGTGAACCTGTCCGGTCGCGGCGACAAGGACATCGGCACCGTTGCGGATCTCGCGGGCGGTGATTACTACGACCGCCCGAGCATGCGCGGCCACACAGTCAAGGGAGGGTCTGCAGCATGAGCAGCCGCATCACCAACACATTCGAAAAACTCCAGTCCGAAGGCCGTCAGGCCCTGATTCCGTACATCACCGCCGGCTTCCCGTTTGCCGCCATCACGCCCGCGCTCATGCACGGCATGGTGGAAGGCGGTGCCGACGTGATCGAGCTGGGTGTCCCCTTCTCCGACCCGATGGCCGATGGCCCGGTGATTCAGAAGGCCGGCGATCGCGCCATCGCCAATGGCGTGAACCTCAAGCAGGTGATCGCCTATGTGCGCGAGTTCCGCCAGAAGAACCAGACCACGCCCGTCGTGCTGATGGGCTACGCCAATCCGGTGGAGCGCTATGACCAGCTGAACGGCGTCGACGCCTTCGTCAACGATGCCGCCGAAGCCGGCGTGGATGGCGTGCTGATCGTCGACTACCCACCGGAAGAGTGCCAGGAGTTCGCCGCCAAGCTGCGCGCGCGCAACATGGACCTGATCTTCCTGCTCGCACCCACCAGCACCGATGAGCGCATGCAGCAGGTGGCGGCCGTCGCCAGCGGCTACGTGTACTACGTCTCGCTCAAGGGCGTGACCGGTTCCGGCGCGCTCGACACCGCCGCCGTCGAAGCCATGCTGCCCCGCATTCGCCAGCACGTGAAGATTCCCGTCGGCGTGGGTTTTGGCATTCGCGACGCGCAAACCGCGCAAACACTTTCCCGTTTTTCGGATGCGATCATCATCGGCAGCAAGATCATTCAGCTGCTCGAAGACCAGCCTCACGAGAAAGTAATTCCCCTCACCATTGATTTCCTGCGCGGCGTGCGCAAGGCAATGGACGCATAATCCAACAATTGCGCCTCGTTCTTTTTTCATATTGTGAAAATTGACGCGGCGCTTGCGTATTGGAAAGGAACCCTATGTCCTGGCTCGAAAAACTGCTGCCCGCCAAGATCCAACCCTCTGACCCCGCCGAGCGGCGTCAGATGCCCGAAGGCTTGTGGATCAAGTGCCCCAGCTGCGAAGCCGTTCTCTACAAGAACGATCTGGAACTCAATCAGATGGTCTGCCCACAGTGTGGTCACCATCACCGCATCGGTGCGCGTGCGCGCCTGAACTCGTTCCTGGACGCCGAAGGCCGCTACGAACTCGGTCAGGAAGTGCTGCCGGTCGACGCCTTGAAGTTCAAGGACAGCCGCAAGTACCCCGAGCGCCTGAAAGAGGCCCTCGAGAACACCGGCGAGACCGATGCGCTCATCGTCATGGGTGGCTCGGTCAAGAGCATCAACGTCGTCGCTGCCTGCTTTGAATTCGACTTCATGGGCGGCTCGATGGGCAGCGTCGTGGGCGAGCGTTTTGTGCGTGGCGTGGAAAACGCCATCGAACAGAAGGTCCCGTTCATCTGCTTCACCGCCACCGGTGGCGCGCGCATGCAGGAAGGCCTGCTGTCGCTGATGCAAATGGCCAAGACCAATGCCGCGCTCACGCGTCTGGCCAAGAAGGGTCTGCCCTACATCAGCGTGCTGACCGACCCGACCATGGGCGGTGTGTCCGCCGGTTTCGCCTTCATGGGCGACATCGTGATTGCCGAGCCCAAGGCGCTGATCGGCTTTGCCGGCCCGCGCGTGATCGAATCCACCGTGCGCGTGACGCTGCCGGAAGGCTTCCAGCGCGCCGAGTTCCTGCAGACCAAGGGTGCCGTCGACTTCATCAG
Organism: uncultured Comamonadaceae bacterium; assembly: GCA_937862875.1. Lineage (GTDB taxonomy): Bacteria > Pseudomonadota > Gammaproteobacteria > Burkholderiales > Burkholderiaceae_C > Diaphorobacter_A. The sequence continues at coordinate 10,873 of CALMCS010000663.1, read as the reverse complement.
CGACCGCCGCGAACTGCGCCAGAACATTGCGCAATCGCTCGCCATGCTGCAGCGCCTGCCCGCAGATTCGGTGTCCTGATCGCCCATCCCACCAGCTCTCATCCATGGGCTGATGTGAGAAAAGCATAAAAACCCGCCTGTGTTCACATCGAACGCAGGCGGTTTTTCTTTGGGCAGAGGCCGCGTGTTCAGCTCAGGTCAGCATGCGCATCTGCAGATTGCCCAACACAATCGTCACCACCTGCAGCGCCAGCAAGGCCACCAGGGGCGAGAAATCGATGCCGCCGAGCAGCGGAATAACGCGGCGCAGGGGGTTGAGGATGGGCGCGCACAAACGCTCAATCACGCCGCTGATAGGCGAACGGGTCTGCACCCACGAGAGCACCGAGTTCGCGATGATCAGGCCCATCAGACCGGTCACGGCCACGCGCAGCACGCCGAACAGCGCCAGGATGAACGGGAACAGCAGGCCCGTGCCCACGCCAAAAATGACCGCCAGCAGGCCGTAATGCAGCAACTGCGCCAGTAAGGCACCGATCAGGCACGACAGATCCCAACGCCCCACCGAGGGCACGATCTTGCGCAGTGGAATCACCAGCCAGTCGCTGAGCGCAAACACCATCTGACCGACAGGGTTCGAGAAAGAGATGCGCTGCATCTGCATGTACAGGCGCAACAGGCAGACGCCCGTGAGCAGCCCACAGGCGACATCAAGCAACAGAGAGACGATTTGAAAAAGCATGGTGATCAGAACTAAAACGAAGTCGGCGAGCGTTCAACACGAAGCGCTACGTGGGATGATAGCGATGCCGTTCGACACCGATGTCCCATGCCCCAACAACTGACCCTGTCTTCCCTGCCTTTGTTCCCGCTGAACACCGTGCTTTTTCCTGACGGTGAGCTGGCTCTGCGCGTCTTCGAAGTGCGCTATCTCGACATGGTGCGCAAGTGCCAACTCGCGGGCGCGCCCTTTGGCGTCGTGGCGCTGGAGGCCGGCGCCGAAGTGCGCAAGGCGGGTGGGCCGCACGAAGAGCTGCACGCCACCGGCACGCTCGCCAACATCGAAGAACTGCTGTCTCCGCAGCCCGGTTTGCTGTCCCTGCGCTGCAAGGGCGCCGATCGCTTTCGCATCACCAGCCAGCGCTTGCTCAAGCACGGCCTCTGGGTGGCGGATGTGGTGCTGATTCCCGCCGATCAGGTGGTTGCGGTTCCCGGAGAGCTGCAAAGCTGCGCCGACCTGCTCGCCACCGCCCTGCACTCGCTGCGCGACAAAGCGCCCGGGGCGATCCACATTCAACCCACGCCCGCACAGTTGAACGATTGCGCCTGGGTTTCCAACCGTTGGTGCGAATTGCTGCCGATTCCGCTCGAGCTCAAGCAGCGCCTGATGACGCTGGACAACCCGCTCGCTCGCCTTGAGCTGGTGAGCGACATCCTCGAGCAGACCGGCATTTCACGCTGATCCACCCGGCCTCTCCAAGGCACGCGCCGTGGGCTCAGGCCCCGCGCGGACGATATTCCGGCACGTAGCCGTGCAGGCCAAAGCGCAGCAGCTCCGGCGAAGGCTCGGGCCCCAGTTGCTCGATCCACTTCTGAAGTTGCGGCACATCGAGCCCTGCCAGAGTGTTTTCGGTTTGCCGCACCACGCGCAATTGCGGGTGCTTGGTGGCCGAGGTCGTCTCGTCATTGGCCAGCCATTCCTCGAACAGCTTCTCGCCGGGACGCAGGCCCGTGAACACGATCGGCACCTCGGCCTCCGTGCGTCCCGAGAGTCGAATCAGCAGGCGCGCCAGCTCGACGATCTTGACCGGCTCGCCCATGTCGAGCACATAGATCTGCCCCGACTGCCCCAGCCGACCGGCCTGCACCACGAGCTGCGCGGCCTCCGGAATGGTCATGAAGTAGCGCACGATTTCCGGATGCGTGACCGTGACCGGTCCACCGCGCGCGATCTGTGACGTGAACAGCGGCACGACCGAACCGCTGGAGCCCAGCACATTGCCGAAGCGCACGGCCACATATTCGGTCTTCGGATATTCCTTCGCCATGGTCTGCACCACGCGCTCGGCCAGGCGCTTGCTCGCGCCCATGATGCTCGTGGGATTGACCGCCTTGTCGGTGGACACCAGCACAAACCGCCGCGCGCCGCATTCGCCCGCGACCCGCGCCACGTTGAGCGTGCCCAGCACATTGGTGCGCAGCGCCTCGACCTCGTTGCTCTCTTCCATGAGCGGCACATGCTTGTACGCCGCCGCGTGAAAGATCACCACCGGTTTGAACTTCGCAGCGATCGCCAGAATACGTTCCGGCTCGCGCACATTGGCGGTGAAGTAGTGGCCCTGCATGTCAGGGTGGGCGATGCGCAGCTCCTGCTCGAGCGTGTAGACCGAGGCCTCCGACACATCCGCGCAGATCAGGTGCGACACGCCAAAGCGCGCCACCTGTCGGCACAGCTCGGCACCGATGGAGCCTCCCGCGCCGGTGATCATCACCGTCTGGCCCGACAGCCATTCGGCCAGATCACCCGCGTCCAGCGCCACCGGCGAGCGACCGAGCAAGTCTTCCAACTCCACGCGCCGCAGGTCGTTGGCGGGCGCATTCAGCCAATGCTCGGCCGTGGGCATGGAGAGCAGATTCATTTCGGATCCCGACCAGCGCAGCAACACCTCGCGGCGCAGCGACGAGCCCGGCGGGCTGGCCAACAGCACCGAGCGCACCTGGTGCGCCTTGGCGATGCGGCCCAGCTCTTCGGTGGTTCCCAGAACGCTCACGTTCTGCAGGCTTTGCTTCACGTCCTGACCGAGCGGCGAGACGATGCCCACCACATGCCAGCCCTGCGTGCCCTTGATGGTGCGCATCGCCTGATCGGCCTCTTCGAGCGTCCCGACGATGAGCAGCGCGGTCTGCCCCGAATCACGGCGCGCGTGGCGCTTTTCGGCCATCGACCGCCACGTGGCGCGTGCGCCCGTCAGCATGGCCAGCACCAGCAGTCCAAAGATCGGAAACACCGATCGCGCAAAACCCGGGTAACGCAGCACCATCACGCAGGCCACGGTGGCCAGCACGCCCAGCAGCACGCCCCAGGCTAGTTGGCGCACGTCGGCCAGACTCACGTAGCGCCACGCCTGCCGCTGCACGCGCGCGATCGCCAGCCCCACCACCATGCACCCCACGGCCCAGGGCAGGGTTCCCAGCGCCATCGCGCGGTATTCGTCGGGCAACTCGAAGTTGAAGCGCAGCCAGAAAGCCACCACCCACGCGAGCGCCACCATCAGCACATCCGCGAGTGCAAAACCCAGAATACCGCGACCCCAATGCCATCCGTTCACGTTCATGTTTACCGTTCTTGCGGCTTCGCAATGGCTCGAAAAGTGCGAGCCAGAATCACCAAATCACCCATCACACTGTGTTGCTTCACGTAGTCCAGGTAGTACTGCTGCTTGATCGGCATGATCACCTCGACGTAGGTGCGCTCCACGTCATCCGCCTCGGCGAGCAGGCGCTCCTCGTCGCGGAACGCAATCGCCGCGTTGTCCGTGATGCCCGGTCGCACCGACAGGATCTGTGCGCGCACATCGCTGGCATACATCGCCATGTAGCGCGGCACCTCGGGCCTCGGGCCCACCAGACTCATGTTACCCGCAAGCACATCGAGCAACTGCGGCAGCTCGTCCAGCTTGTAACGCCTCAAGGTGTGCCCGATCGGCGTGATGCGATCGTCGTCCGCAGCCGTCACCTGGAGTCCGTTGCCGTCACTGATCCGCATGGTGCGGAACTTGTGAATGCGAAACGCCTGGCCGTGCAGACCCACCCGCTCCTGCCGAAAAAACACCGGCCCGGGCGAGCTGCGCTTCACCGCCCACGCGGCGGCGAGCAGCACCGGCGACAGCACCAGCAGTCCCAGCCCCGCTGCGGTCACATCCATTGCGCGCTTGAGCGTCACTGCGCCTCCAGCGCGACGCGCACCGCAGCGGCCACGCGCCGCACGTCGGCATCGGTCATGCGCGTGTAGATCGGCAGCGATGCGGTGCTTTGATACAGCGCCTCGCTCACCGGAAAATCTTCGGCCTTGAGCTGGCACGAATCGCGCCAGTAACTTTGCTGGTGCAGCGGAATGTAATGCACGCTCATGCCAATGCCCTGCGCAAACATGGCATCGATGAAGGCATCGCGGTTCACGCCGCTCGGCAGCGCGATCGGGTAGAGATGCCAGGCGTGCAGGTCGCCCGCATCGGCATGCGGCGGCAAAGTGATGCCGAGCCCGGCCAGCAACTGGTCGAATTGCGCGGCGATCGCTGCGCGCTGCTGCTGCATCGCATGCGCGCGCCTGAGCTGCACCAGCCCCAGCGCGGCGGCGATGTCGGTCATGTTGTATTTGAAGCCCGGCGCGACGATGTCGTAGCGCCACGCCGGCACGCGCGAGTTGAAACGTGCAAATGCATCACGATCAATGCCATGCAGTCGCATGATTCGGGCACGTTGGGCCAGCGCCTCGTCGCGCGTGACCAGCATGCCGCCCTCGCCCGTCGTCATGGTCTTGTTGGCGTAGAAGCTGAACACGGTCGCATCGCTTGGCAGCGTGCCGATCATCTTTCCGCCATGCGTGGCAGGCAGGGAATGGGCCGCGTCTTCGATGACCTTGAGGCCGTGTTTTTTTGCGATCGCATGGATCGCCGTCATGTTCGCGCTGCGACCGCCGAAGTGAACGGGAATGATCGCCTTGGTGCGCGCGGTGATGTGCCGCTCGATCTGCGCGGGGTCGATGCACCAGCTGTTCGGCTCGATGTCGACGATCACCGGCTCCGCGCCCAGATAGCGAATCACCTCCGCGCTCGCGGTGAAGGTGTGCGTCGTCGTGATGACCTCATCGCCCGCCACCACACCGGCGGCCTCGATCGCCAGATGCAGGCCGGCGGTCGCGGAATTCACCGCGATGCAGTGCAGGCTGGTGTCACCCAGAAACTCGGCAAACGCCTCCTCGAAGCGCTTGGTCTTCGGTCCGGTGGTGAGCCAGCCCGAGCGCAGCGTGTCCACGACCTCGGCGATTTCTTCCTCGCCGATATCGGGCAAGGCAAAAGGCAAAGGTGGCAAGGAGGCTGAAGGTGTGGATTCGTTCATATCAAAAACTCGGCAGTCGCTTCAAGGCAGCGGTTTGCGCAAAAGGCACAGGACATGCGTGCGCAGCAACGGAATGCTGTTCAGCACCGGGTACAGCGCCGGACTCACGCGGCAGGCGATACGGCCGAGCGGCGGGGCCAGGGTCACGCGCTGCACGGTCATCTCGGCGTCGGGAAACAAGGCGCGCAACTGCTTCACGGTCACGCCGCGCACGTCCGCGTTGCGCGGGTTGTTGTAGATGAAATCGTGCCACAGCACCGCGCCGCCCGGCTTCACCCAGCGCCACACCTGCTGCGCCAATTGCTGCTGCACGGTGGGCGACAGAATCGACGAGAACACGGTGAAGAGCACCGCCAGATCCTGGCTTTGCGGCGCGATGGATTGCTGCAGGGCGGGATCGAGCGCATCGGCATTCCAGATGCGGCAGGCCTCGGGCAACACCGATCGCGCAGTGGCCGCACGCTCGGGCAACAGCTCGATGCCCTGCAGGCGTTCGGGTTGAACGCCGAGCTGCAACCAGTCCTGCATGTTGCGGCCCGCGCCGCAGCCCACGTCCAGAACATCCAGCGCGCTCCAGTCGGCAAACTGCGCCGCGGCCAACAGTGCCTGCACTTTGATCTGACGCTCCTGCCACGCGGCTCGCGCGTAGGGGTCGCTCAGGCTGTAGCGCTCGGCATCGCCCGCCGCATCGCGGCGTGCATAACGCCCGCGCACGTTCAGCGCTTCGGTTTGCGCCGACGCATCGGAGGGTTCCGCCTTGCGGGTGTGGTCGGTGCCGCCGGTCATCGTGTCAGCGCTCCCCAACGCGCCTGCGGACCGCGCCCCCAAAGTATGTCGCGCCAACCGCAGATCGTGCCCCAGCCATAACCGATGTGATACGCACCAATGACAGCCATCACCGGGCCAATCATGTCGGCGGAAAGCTGCTTGCGCATGCCGATCAAGGCCAGCACATGCAGGCCCCCATAGGCAACCAACAACAAGATCAGCGGCCACGCCGACCACGTGAGTGCCAGCAACACGGCGACCACCAAGGCCACCACGAACACCGCCGGAACCAGTTGCCTGAGGGCCGCGGGCTGTCCGTGCTTTTTCATCACGAAGGGCTTCCAGTAGCCATATTGCGAATACTGCCGAAACACCTGGCCCAACTGGCCACGCGGGAAGTACGTGGACCAGATGTTGCTGCTCTGCCAGATCTTGCCGCCCGCGCGGCGAATGCGCAGATTGTGTTCGTCGTCCTGATTGCGCACCAGTTGCTCGTCAAAGCCGCCCACCTTCACCAGAGTGGCGCGCGGCCAGCAGCCGAGGTAGACCGTGTCCACCTCGCCGTCGTAGTGCACATCCCGGGAACGCGCGCCGCCCGCCACCCAGGGGGCCTGGAACGCGGCCGCCACCGACTTTTGCATGGACGTGCGACCTTCCGCACGCCAGGCTCCGCCGACATTGTCGGCACCGGTGGTGCGCAGCGTTTTCACGCACTGCACGAAATAGTCGGGCGCGTATTGGCTGTGAATGTCGAGTCGCACGATCACCGCGCCACTCGATGCCTCGATGCAGCGATTCAGGCCCGTGGACACAATCCGCTGTGGGTTGTCGACCCAGCGAAAACGCCGGTCCAGCGCGCACCACCGATTGAGCAATTCGCGCGTACCGTCGTCGCTGCGGCCATCGGCAATCAGTACCTCCAGCGTCCAGTCCTGGGGCAACTGCATCGTCGCCACGTTGCGGCAAAAGTCCTCTATGTAGCCCTGCTCGTTGCGGCACGGCGCGATCACCGACAGCACATTCGCCCGCGCCTCTTCCACGCCGATCGGAGGCCATTTCGCTGCGGCAGCTTCGCCGTCCGGATGACTCACCGAGCCCCCTTGTCGGAGCAGCGAAAGTAGAAGTGGTAGCGGTTCATCGGAAATACGCCGCTGTCGACTTGCGCGAAGCGCTCGCGCATCTGCGCCACCAAGGCGCTGCGGCGCGTGCGCCACTCGGACGCGATTTCCCAGAAATGCCCGTCCGTCAAACGGCGGCGGCAGGGAATGCGCAGGCCGAGCGAGAGATCCACAAACCGGTTGTGAATGCCGAGCCGCCCCATCACGCCCATCCAGGGGAAGTGACCGGGCAAGGAGATGAAGGCCTCTGGTGCGAGACCGCGAATCACGTCCAGATTGCGACCGAACTCTTCGAAGGGCATGTGTTCCAGCACCTCGCAGCACGACACCACATCGAAGCGCTCGCCCTGCAGATGCTGGGGCAGCTCATGCAGCGGCGCGCACACATCCGGGTTGAGCGCGGGGTTGATGTCGGCGGTCACCACCTCGATGCCCGACTGGCGCAGAAAGGTCGAGACAAAGCCGTTGCCGATGCCGATCTCCAGCACCCGCTTGGGGCGAAAGCTGTGCAACTGCCGAATCTGGTACGACATCGAATACAGATGCTCGGGCGAGAAATTGCTCTCGTCCGTGTAGTACGAGCGCGCCAGCCCTGCTTCACGTTGCGCGCCCACCTTGCCTTGTCTGGTCATAAATCTTGGTTGTTCTGTTCAAGTCGCCGAGCGCGCACAAGGCCCGCGAAACAGCTTCCATCGAATGAGAAATTCAGGGCTCAAGTATCGGTCCGAACGGCGGCCAGAACGACATACACGTAGCCCAAATAGACAATGGCCGCGCTGATCGCGTAAGCAGCTGCAACACCCATCAATCCGCCCGAAGGAAAACCGAGCAGTACGGAGCACAGCGCGCACGCAAACAAAAGGCATTGTCCGATCAGGCTCAGGCCCAGCCAGCCCCGCCACGGCAGCACAAACGCCAGCGGACTGGCCACGAACCGGATGGCCCCGAGCGGCAGCAGCACCAGCACCGCGGTCACGAGCGCACTGCCCTGCGCCGGAAAGACGAACGGCAACAGCCACCAGGCACCCAGCGCCGCAACCCCATGCACGACCAGCGACAGCCCGCTCATGCGCCGGATCGCCTGATGGACGACCGTACAGAGCGCTGGCGTGAGTCCGGTGGACACCACCCGCGCACGCAGCCGGTCGGCCAGCGCCAGCCCGAACACGCTGGTCGGCAGCATGGCGATGCGCAGCGCGAGCGCGGCCACGCCCGCCACCGCATCGCCGCCCAGCACGCCAATCAACAGCACCTGGCCGTGGTTGGCGCTGGCATTGAGCAGGAACGCGGGCAATTCGGCGCGCACAAAGGGCGCGTGGAAGGCCGCGACCTTCGCCACAGGTGTTGTTTTGCGGGACCGAGGCGCCCGGCGCGTGAACGCGAGCCAGCGGGCGGCGATCCAGCAGATCCATGCGGCCACGGGGATCGACCATTCGATGGCGCCGTTCCATCCAGCCCCCCAGGCCACCAGCAACATCAGCACCATCACCAGCGCCGGCCCGCTGCGCAGCGCCGCAGCCCGCACCACGTCGCCACGCCGCGCCGCCTGCGAGGCCAGCACCAGCACGCCGGCCTGCGGAAACACCGCGCACATGCTGGCCCACAGCCAGATCGGCACGGGCAGCCATTGATCGACCAGCAGCAACACCAAAAGAAGGAGCAGACCGCAGGCCAGTGCGCCCCGCTCTGCCAAAGAAAACAAGGCCTCGGCGCGGCGATGGCGGCGCTCGAGCTGCCCGGCGTATTCGAGGCGAAAGGTGATGGCCGCGGACAACATGGCGGTGAGCGCCAGGCCCTGACCGTAAGCCCCAAAGCGATCCGCGCCCACCCACCAGGAAACGCCCCAGGCGCTGGCGAAGAACGACGCATGCTGCGCCAGCGTCCACAGAGCCGCGCCGCCAATGCTCCGCATCCATCCGCGGGAGGCGTTCGATGCTTGAGAGTGGCTGGAGGATGCGGACATGCGGAGGTCGTTACTGGTTACGAACGGGTTATGAACGGGTTAGGCAGTTCGGCGGCCTACGCCCTGGTAGTGAAAACCGAGGCGCAGCATGTCGGCCGGCTCGAACAAATTGCGCCCGTCGAAAATCACCGGGGACTTGAGCGCCTTGCGCAGCGCCTGAAAATCCGGGCTGCGATAGACCTTCCACTCCGTGGCGATCAGCAAGGCATCCGCGCCCTTGGCCGCCTGCATGGGTTCGTCGGCAAAGCTCACGCCGCGCTTCAGGCGCGACACGTTTTCGCCGGGCATGAGCTGCTCCAGCGAGCGCACCTGCGGGTCATGGGCGCGCACCGTCGCGCCCAGCGCGATCAGGCGGCGCACGATATGGCGGCTCGGGGCGTCGCGCACATCGTCGGTGGCCGGCTTGAAGGTCAGGCCCCACATCGCAATGGTCTTGCCCTCCAGCGAGCCGCCGAAGTAGTCGACGATGCGCTCGATAAAGCGTTCTTTCTGCGAGTCGTTCACCATGCGCACCGCTTCGACCACGCGCATGCGCTCGCCCACTTCCCGCGCCGTGTGGCAAACGGCCGCCACGTCCTTGGGAAAACACGAGCCGCCGTAACCGAGGCCCGCATAGATGAAGTCGTAGCCAATGCGCCGGTCCGAACCAATGCCCTGGCGCACTTTTTCAATGTCGGCACCCAGCGCATCGGCCAGGTTCGCCATGTCGTTCATGAAGCTGATCTTGGTCGCCAGCAACGCATTGGCCGCGTACTTGGTGAGCTCGGCGCTCTTCACGTCCATGACGATCAAGCGTTCGCGGTTGCGGTTGAAGGGGGCGTAGGCCTGACGCAGCAGCGCCTCGGCCTTGCGGCCGGCGGCATCGTCGCTCACGCCGATCACCACGCGGTCCGGGCGCATGAAGTCTTCGACCGCCGCACCTTCCTTGAGAAACTCGGGATTGGAGACCACGGCGAACTCGGGCAACTTACGCGCCTGCTTGGCCTTCGCATCCGCCTTCTTTTCGCGCTGCTTGAGCACGCGGCGGATTTCTGCCGCCACCTTGTCCGCAGTACCAACCGGCACCGTCGATTTGTCCACCACCACCAGAAAGCGCGACAAATGCTCGCCGATCTGCTCGGCCACCGCCAGCACCTGGCTGGTGTCCGCGCTGGAATCGCCCTTGGGCGGCGTGCCCACGGCGATGAACAGAATCTCCGCGTGGCGCACGCCGGTCTTCATATCCGTGGTGAAAACCAGACGCCCCGCCGCCGTGTTCTTGGCGATCAGCTCGGCCAGACCCGGCTCGAAGATCGGCACATCGGCAGATTTCAGGCGCTCCACACGGGTGGCGTCGCGCTCGACGCAGATCACTTGGTTGCCCAATTCGGCAAAGCATGCGGCCGACACCAGCCCCACGTAACCTGCGCCAACAATGGTGATTTTCATAATCTTTTATTCACTGACTTGAGCTCGGAATGGCTCACCGAAACCCATTTGCTGACCTGATAACTCTCAAAGAACTAAAATCTAGGGTTTTTCGGCGCACAGAGCTTCTTTTTTGCTTTGCTTCACTCAGCCCGCCACCTTTCGGCGGTGCTCTGACGGCCACCATTGTCTACCCTCCGGGCGTACTCCTCATTGCATATGTCTACAGAACAGCCAACCACCCCAGCAGTCCCCGTTGATGAAAACAAGCTCGTCGCAGAGCGCCGTGAAAAACTCAAGGTGCTGCGCGAAGCGCAGGCTGCCGGCAAGGGCGTGGCGTTCCCCAACGACTTCAAGCCTGCGAACCACGCCGCCACACTGGCCGCTGCGCATGTCGATTCCGACGCTGAATCCCTCGAAGCCCAGAACATCGCGGTCAGCATCGGCGGCCGCATGATGCTCAAGCGCGTGATGGGCAAGGCCAGCTTTGCCACCGTGC
>CALMCS010000662.1 GCA_937862875.1 uncultured Comamonadaceae bacterium | reverse complement strand
CCCTGGGCAAAAACATCTTTGAGCATGGTTGCGCCCAGCGTTGCAAGCGCAACGGTTCGCATCACGTCGCGGCGGGAAACTGACATCTGAAATTCACGGCTCATCACCTGAGGTCCTTTTTTCGAATTTGCAAACCAAACAAACTTCCACTCACTCACTGACTTACTCATTCACTCATTCATCCACCGACTCTCAACGCCTCGATCTCCTGATCCGACAGACCCAACTCCCCGAGCACCTCGCGCGTGTGCTCGCCAAGGCCTGGCGCGGCGCGGTGAATCAGGCCGCTGCCCTCGCCTGCGCTCAAATGAAAGCCCGGTCCGACCATGGTGTGCGCGCCCAGAGGTGAGTCCACGGTCTGCAATATCTTGCGGGTCTTGAGCTGCGGGTGCTCTACGATTTCCTCGATATGGAACACGCGCGCGCACGGCACGTCGGCCTGATTCAGCAGCGTCTCCCAATACGCGGGCGAGCGCGTGCCGAACGCGGACTCGATGATTTCGCGCAGCGCATCGCGATGGTCGTAGCGCGTGAACCAATCCTGGAAGCGCTCGTCGGTCAACACGTCTTCACGGTCGAGCGTTTGAAACAGGCGTTGAAACTGCGGCTCGGTCATCGCCGCCAACACGATGTAGCCGTCGCCGCACCGAAAGCGATCCGCCGTGGCCTTGCGGCTCATCGAGAGATTGCCAAACTGGCGCTGCGGAGTCTTGGTGATGGTGTAGTCCGCCACCTGGGTCGACAGAAAGCTCAGGCTCGCGTCGAGCATCGAGACATCGACATGCTGGCCCTTGCCGGTTTGCGTGCGCTCATACAGCGCCGTCGCCACCGCAAAGGCGGAGGTCATGCCGCCGATCACGTCACACAGCGCAAAGCCGGCGCGCATGGGGCCATGCTCCGATTCGCCGGTGATCGACATCACGCCCGACATGGCCTGAATCTTTCCATCGAACGCTGCGGTGTTCTTTTCCGGGCCGGTGTGCCCAAAGCCCGAGATCGAGCAATAGATGAGCCGCGGATGGATGGCCTTGAGCGCCTCGTAGCCCAGCCCCAGCTTGTCCATCACGCCGGGACGAAAGTTCTCCCAGACGATGTCGATGTCCATCTCGGTCAGCATGCGCCGGATGACGTCGATCGCCTTCGCATCCTTGAGATCGAGCACCACGCTCTTCTTGTTGCTGTTCACAGCCTGAAAGGCGGGCGCCATCTTGTGCGCCGCCAAGGCCTTGTTCACTGTGATCGTGCGCGTGTCATCGCCCGCAGGCGGCTCGATCTTGATCACGTCCGCACCCTGCAACGCGAACTGGTGCGTGCCGAAGGGGCCCGACAGAAAGCGAGTGAAATCAAGAATCCTGATGTTCTGAAACGGTGTGTTCATGACTTTTCCGGACTTCGAAGAATGCGGGTTCGCAGCGTGAAGGGCGACGGCATGGCGGTGGAAGCGATCCGTTGAATCGTTCTACTTATTGGAACGCCATTTCAATTAAATTGTAGGGACTGCATTTCTGACGTCAACCAAAGCGACGCCGGTGTTTACCCTGTCCTACAAGGAAATGGCCTCCGAAAGCGGCACTCATTCGCACTTTTCCGCCAGATGGCAAGCTCGCCTGCGCGTTGCCATCCAATCCCACCAGAATCGAGATTTATCCCCACCGATGACACGCGATCACGGAGACATGAGAGCAAATCCCTATCCGGCCCCACAATTAACCTTTGACTTTTTCACACTTAATAGTTAGAATGCTAGTTGTGTTTCATAACCTGCAACGCAGGTAATTCGTGCTTTTAGAGTGCGAATGTCTCCACCGGACCGCTGTTTCCCTTGCGAAAAGTATCCGGTACCTCGGCCGAAGTTCCGGCCCTGATGCCTTGGTGTTCCCCAGCCTCACAGGCTTGGCAACCGACACCGGCGCCAACGCAGAAGTCCTCAACCAGACCTCTTCTGCGGCGCACTGGCCCTTGCGCAGCATTCATGCCTGCCATTCGGGCCAAACAGGTCACATTTATCGTGTCCGCCCCTCTCCTGCCCGGAGTTCGTGGCGACCGGCGTGTACATCGACGATTTCCTCTGCGTTTTTCAAGGCGCGGGGGGCATAGTCGATGGGCTCTCTGGGTTCCGCTTCACGCTCTTCGGTCTCAGTGCATCAGGGAATTGCGGTTTCTTGCGTAACGCTGCATTGGCGCGTTGCCTTTCGCTTCGGTCCTCGTGCCTTGGCCGCCACTTCATCGTGTGCGGTCGGGGTGAGTTCAACCTATCCATGGAAGGACCCACAACGTGGCCAAACAAGTCATCATCGATCATGTGTTCAAGGTATTCGGCGACGATCCGAAAACCGCGCTGGAACTCGCCAGCCAAGGCCTGAGCAAGCCTGAAATCCTCGCCCGCACTGGGCAGTCCATCGGCGTATTCGACGCGAACTTCACCATCGAAGCCGGTGAAATTTTCGTGGTCATGGGCCTCTCCGGCTCGGGCAAGTCGACACTGGTGCGCATGCTCAATCGCCTGATTGAACCCACCGCCGGCCGCATCGTGGTCGATGGCCAGGACATCAACACGCTGAGCGATCGCGACCTGCGTGCATTGCGCCGCAAGGACATCTCGATGGTGTTCCAGTCGTTCGCGCTGATGCCCCATCTGAATGTGCTGGACAACACCGCCTTCGGCCTGGAACTGGCCGGCATCGACCGCGATGAACGCCAGCGCGCAGCGCAAGAGGCGCTCGAGCAAGTAGGCCTGAGCGGTTGGGGCGCGAGCTACCCCGACGAGCTGTCGGGCGGCATGCAGCAGCGCGTGGGATTGGCCCGCGCGCTCGCCTCCGACCCCTCGATCCTGTTGATGGACGAAGCCTTCTCGGCACTCGATCCAATCATCCGTACCGAGATGCAATCCGAGCTGCTGCGCCTGCAACAGATCAAGCGCCGCACCATCGTGTTCATCTCGCATGATCTGGACGAGGCGATGCGCATCGGTGACCACATCGCGATCATGAAGGATGGCCACGTGGTGCAGGTCGGCACGCCCGACGAAATTCTGCGCAGCCCCGCCAACGACTACGTGCGCGACTTCGTGCGCGGCGTGGATGCTGCTGCCGTGTTCAAGGCCGCCGACATCGCCCGCCAGGCGCTCACCGTGGTGTCGGAACATGTCGACCGTGGCTGCCGCTCGGCCCTGCGACTGCTCGAAGACTCGGACCGCGACTACGCCTACGTACTCAACGCCCGCAAGCGCTTTCTCGGCGTGGTCTCGTCGCAGTCGCTGCGCGATGCGCTGCAGGGACATTCGGGCATGTTGGGCCTGAAGCACGCCTTCCTGCCCGATGTGCAGCCGCTGTCCAGCACCACACCGGTGGCCGAATTGTTTGGCCCCGTGGCCGCGCAGCCGTTTGCGCTGCCGGTGGTGGACGACGATGGCAAGTATCTGGGCGTCGTCAGTCGCACCACGATGCTGAAGTTCCTCGACCGCGATACACCGCCCGTGCCACCTCCACAAAAGGAAATTCCCACGATCACGCTGAATACGCAGGCCACCGCTCCCGCCAGCGCCACCCCATCACAACAATAAACAAGGACGCCACGCATGAACGCAAACATCACAGTCGCTCAGAACATGACAGACCCGAGCAGCAGCGCGGCAGATCCTTGGGCAGCAGCCGCCGAAAGCACTCCGGTCGATGCGGTGTCGGCATCCGCATCCGCTGACGCCAGCGCCAATGCGGCGTCCGCCGCCGCTGCGGCCGACCCTTGGGCAGAGAGCTCAGCCTCCAGCGCCACCGACGCGGCTGCCGCAGCCGATCCGTGGAGCGCCGCCAATTCCGGTGCCGCCGACCCCACGGCCGGAGTCGACTGGCTGGACGCCGCCTCCAACACCGCGACCGTGCCCACCGATGACGGCGGCATTGCGCAACTCTGGCACCAGATCTCGTCGAGCGGCCAGCATGTACAGGGCTGGATCAACGATGGTCTGACCTGGGTGGTCGAACATTGCCGTCCCTTTTTCCAGGGCGTGCGCCTGCCGATCGATGCCACCTTGAATGGCGTGACCGACGCGTTGCTGGCCGTGCCATGGCCCGTGCTGATCGCCGTGATCGCGCTCTTCGCCTGGCAATTCGCCGGCCGTGCGCTGGCGTTTGGCACCTTGGCATCCCTGCTGATCGTGGCGATCCTCGGCATCTGGCCAGACGCCATGGTGACCCTGGCGCTGGTGCTGACCTCGCTGCTGTTCTGCGTGATCATTGGCCTGCCTGCAGGCATTGCGCTGGCCTCCAGCGACCGTGCGCAGCGCCTGACGCGTCCGTTTCTCGATGCGATGCAGACCACACCGGCCTTCGTGTATCTGGTGCCGGTGGTGATGCTGTTCGGCATTGGCAATGTGCCGGGCGTGATCGTGACCATCGTCTTTGCGCTGCCGCCCCTGATTCGCCTGACCAACCTCGGCATCCGCCAGGTTCGCCCGGATTTGATCGAAGC
>CALMCS010000661.1 GCA_937862875.1 uncultured Comamonadaceae bacterium | reverse complement strand
CAAGCAAATCTTTTACGAGATTGCGGACCATCATGTCAGTCAGATACTTCACGACATGGCTGTCCACATCGCTGAAGATCATCCTGAGGACTGAGGACGCGCCAATGGATGACTCGCATCAGAGTGTCGTAGAGCAAGGCGTGAAATTAGAATTTCAGAACTATAAGGTGAGAAAAAAGGCTCATCACGGATTCGTGGGGGCCTGAGCAAACGGCGTCACGAACTTGTTTGCTGTGCGGCGGTTAGTAGTTTTCGTTTTGAAATGACGATATATGGCCCTATGCTTTATTGCGACGCCATCCCGCACGAGAGCTCTGTGTGTGACATCGACGCCGAGCCAATGACCGTATCTCGTCATCTGGGAGCCTCGTTTCTGGGCTCTGCTGACTGCGGTGGCCGCGTTGAAATACCCAAACGGTAACAATACTTTTATCTCAACAAATTTACCGACGTCAAGCAGCTTCGCGAGGGCATTGATGCGTACATCCATTTCTACAATCACGAGCGCATCAAGCAAAACTAAACAGGCTGAGCTCTGTGAAATACAGAGCGCAGCCCTTGACGGTTTGATTTGATTCTTTAACGGCCCAACTTCTGGGCCTCAGTTCACGGGAGCAACCCCGGCACCGGAACCAAACCAACAAGCAAAGACAAAAAAATCAAGCCGTAAAGTCCCCACTCAAAAGCTCAGGCAACCGCTCAGCAGCCATCCGGAATCCACAAGCCTGAGCATGCCCACCCCCACCCATAGCCACAGCAAACACAGAACAGTCATACCCCCGCTGAGACCGCAGACCAGCCTTGATCTGCCCAGAAGACCCCACAGCCCACATCAAGGCAAACGTGCCACTTTCACGAGAAAGAAGATCCCCCACAAGACTGTGGAATGCGCCAGGCGCATTGACCATCACCCCGACTTCACCGTTGAAGCGCAAAGGCTGAGCATCCCGAGCAATATCCGCAGCCAGATTGCGGAACTTCTCATCCATGGCCTCGCCACGGGCAATGAAAGCAGCCAACTGCTCAGGAGAAAAATCGGCAATCTCCTGCCACCGCTGCAACTCGTAGGGTTCCATATCCAAAGCAGACACAAACCCGGGAGTCTCGGGAAACTTCCAACGCCACAGATCCCGGTCCTCGACAAACCGAACCAACTCGGGCGCGGCTTCGCCGTCATGGAAAAACTCCCATGCCAGACGAGCTCCCGACTTGTTCATGTCGAAATGCACCACGCCACAACGGCACTGGTAATTGCCCAACTCGCGCTGCGCAGAGATATGGTGATCCAGCAAAACCATCTTGCTGGCCCGCTCGTCGATCAACGTCAAGATGTCCGCAGCGAACGAAAAGTCGAGGATGTACACCGCCCGACCATCCAGAGCAGGCAAGTCCTCCAAGGACTTCACCTGACCGTGCGTCAGCCCCACACACTCCGCCTCGCCGCCATAGAACGTCCAAGCCGCCCAGGCCGCGGTGAGGCCATCCGCACAACGTCCGTGGTACAGGATGAGCGGCGATGGATCATCCCGCTCGGCCCGCACCGGCAGGGACAGCGGGAACTTGATCGTTGACGCTGACGCTAACGTTGACATCGTGTTGGTTGTCGTCGATACAGACATGGACTCTTCGGCACCAGTGGGGGTCGTTGTATTCATGAAGTGCATTGTCTGTCATTCGCGCGCTATGCTCGCCCTCTTCCGGATTTTTCTCACCAGACCCTGTGCCCACCGACATCGCCCGCCGCTCGCTCCCCCCGCTCGACCTGATCTGGCGTGACGAACACATGGTCGCGGTCTACAAGCCCGCCGGCTGGCTGGTCCACCGCACCGGGCTGGACGCAGGCGAAACCCGCTTCGTGGTCCAGGCCGTGCGCGATCAGCTCGGCCAGCATGTCTACCCCGTGCACCGTCTCGACAAAGGCACCTGCGGCGTCCTCGTGATGGGCCTGCACTCCGCGGCCGCACGCGCGCTGGCCCAGTCTTTTCTGCAGCACGAAACCCACAAGGAATACCTCGCCATGGTGCGCGGCTGGGCGCCGTGGCATGCCGACGTGGACCACGCCCTGCGCCCGGACGACGCCCCGCCTGATGCCCCGGTGCAGGACGCGCGCACCACCCTGCGCTGCCTCGCCCGCCTCTCGCTCCCGATCGCGAGCGACCCGCGCTTCGAACACACGCGCGCCTCGCTGGTCCATGCCGAGCCGCTCACCGGCCGCAGGCACCAGATCCGTCGCCACCTCAAACATCTCGCCCACCCAATCATTGGCGATGCCACGCACGGCAAGGGACCGCTCAACCGCTGGTGGGCCGAGCAACTCGGTCTGCAGCGGCTGTGGCTGCACGCGTGGAAGCTGTCGATTCCGCATCCCGTCACAGGCGAGCGATTGAATCTGCACAGTGGCCTGTCGCTGGATCCGCAAGCACCAATGCAACCGCAAGATGCAGCCGAAGAAGCGCCAGTCAGCGCCGACGTGCACGAATGGCGCAACCGCATACTGTC
>CALMCS010000660.1 GCA_937862875.1 uncultured Comamonadaceae bacterium | reverse complement strand
TCGTTTTGAGATGACGATATAGGGTCCTATGCGTTGTTGCGATGCCTTCCCGTACGAGAGTACTGTGTGCGGCATCGACGCCTAGCCTAGAACCCTATCTCGTCATTCGGGGGCCCAGTTACCGGGCTCTGCTCACTGCGATGAGCGCGTTGGAATACCGAGTCAAAGACCCAAGATCCGGAATCCTGCGAAGAACCCTTCTTTTCCTTGACAGGCTCGATCAAAACAAAGGCCGCAACGCTTCACAGCATTGCGGCCTTTGCACTTTTTCCATCACCCGTTGTCAATCAACGGGCAACGTTGTGCGCGACGAAGCGCTCCCATGTCGCTTGCCACGGCTCCAGCGCATCGTTGCGCGCGGGGAGCTGCAGCCCGGTGATGTCGGCAAACCGGCTGGCATCGACAAAGCCGAACTCCAGCAGCGCATTCACCAGTTTCTCGAACGCCTCGCGCGCATCGCCCAGCAGTGTTTGCGCACGTTGCATCTCGGCCTGCAGGGTGGATTCGATATCCGCATTGCTGGCATCCACGTCGGTGTTCAGATGCTGGTTGGTTTCGTGCGTGACGTCGACCCGGCTGAGCCGATCACCCATCGCCCAGTGCCGGTGGTAGCGCGCCGCGTGCTGGGTGGCACTGCTCAGATCCTCCTCGGCACCGGTGGACACCGCGTCTTCGCCAAACACCCAGATCTCTGCCGCACGCCCGGCGAGCGTGACGCAGATCTCATCGCGCGCCATCCGCCGTGACTCCGCCACCCGCGGCGCGTAGCTGGCGTAGCCGCCCTCGAACGACGCCACGTTGATGCGCACATCGGTAGGCGCGCAGTGGTTGAGCAGCGCGTAGACGAGCCCATGACCGGCCTCGTGCACCGCCAGCAGCGCCCGAAAATCCGGCTGGGCGCGCTTGCGCAGCTTGTCGATCTCGAGGTGTGCAGGCAGCAGCTTTTCAGCCAGCGGATGCGCGCCCTCCGATCGACTCAGCAAACGCATGACCAACTGCTTGGCATCGGCGCTGACGTCGATTTGCAGGCTCGGCAGGGGAGTGCCTCCAGGGAGATCGGCGGCCGCCATCTGCTCCATCGCCCACACCGCAGCACTGCCCAAACTCGGGCCGAGCACGGCATGCACGGTAGAGAACACCGGCCGCGTACCCTGCACCGGAAACACCGCGTTCTGGTACAGCGTATCCAGCAAGGCCGGAGTGAGCTGCACATCGAGCCGCAAGGTCTCCCGCACGGCGCTGACCTGCACCTCGCAGGCATGCGCGATCAGCTTTTCGTAGGCACTGCGTTTGAGCGACGGAAAAATCAAATGCTGATTCCCCAACCGCGCCACCTGCTCGGGCCGAAAGCGCCGAGCCAGTGCCTGCTTGACGTCGATGCTCGACAACCGCTGCGTGAACGCGTGGAACACGTCGGCATCGGTGTCGCAGTCCTGCACGCGCTTGGCCACGCCCTGGTACATCTCGTCGAGATTGCCGGTCACCAGAATCAGCATCTTGCTGTGGTCCGTGCCCCAGCTGGCCGGATTGCTCCGGTATTGCTCGAGCCGTTCCTGCACCTGCAGCGGAGTCCAGCGCATGATCTCGACAATCGATTCACGCACCTTCAAGGCGCTCTGCAAGTCGCGCGCATCGTATGCCGAGAGATTGAACGGTGACCGGTTGCGTTGGCGGTTCTGCGTCGTAGCAGCACCGGCTTCATCCTCTTCGTCATCGCGATTGGCAAGCGCCTGCGCACTCTGGTACTGGTGGTAAGCCTGTTCCATCTCTATGCGATCGAGCACGTCGAGCGGGGGCGACAGTCGTCCGTCCGAGAGCAAGGCCCAGACGTCCTGATACCGCCGCACCGCCACGTCATTGCCCTTGCGGTCAATGGTGCGAAAGCGCTGGAACTCGTCAAGCAGCAACACGCCTGGCTCGCCTTCCACAATGGAAGAGCTCGTCAGCATGGCCGCAATGGAGTCGCGCGTCTGGCTGCTCGCGCCGTGGC
>CALMCS010000659.1 GCA_937862875.1 uncultured Comamonadaceae bacterium | reverse complement strand
CCCGCCTTCGTGACGCAGCATGCCGCGCTGCTGGACTTGCCTGATCCCATTGCCGAGGCGTTCAACTCGGGCCGCGTCAAGGACGTTACCGTGGTCAACGAGCTGGTGACGGCGTTCAAGAAGAAGCCGCAGGAGGTCACGGACTGGCTGGAAGACGAGAACCAGGAAATCACGCGGGGTTCGGTCAAGCTGCTGCGCGAGTTCCTGGACGACAAGCGCAAGCACGAGGACGACGACCGCGATCCGAATACGGTAGACGTACTCACCGGAAAGACGGACGCCGAAGCTGGCGACGGCGAGCAGGGTTCAGGTTCTGACTCCAAGAAGGAAGAGAAGGAGCCCGACCCCGACAAGCTGAAAAAGGCCATCGTCCAGGTGCAGCACAACGAACGCCCCGCCCGGCTGATCCTCAACCGTCGCCCACCGGCCGAGGGCTTCGCCTGGTTGAAGTACGAGGATGACGGCCAGGAGTTTGAAGCCAACTTGAGCAGCGTCACCCTGGTGGCCCTGCTGGAAGGCTAAACAAACCCTGATTCCCCCGCAGGGCCGCGCCCAGGTCAGTCCCACGCCGCACCCCATAAGCCCGCCCGCTCCCGGCGGGCTTTTTTTCGTCCCACAGTTTTAGCCGCTAAAAAAAGTTTAGCTAAACGCTTGACAGGTAAGAATAATAAGAATATTATTCTTCTTATCGTATTACTCAACCCGGAGCCGCGCACCATGGAACTCGCCAAAGACACCCGCGACCGCATCTTTGCCGCCGCTGATTCGCTCTACGAGCAGGCCGGCCGGGCCGCCTTTCCCACGGTCGATGCCGTGCGGAAGGTCGCCCGCGTCAACATGAACGACGCCAGCGCCGGCATGAAGGAATGGCGGCGTGCGCAGACCGCCCAGGCGGCCCCGGTGGCCGTCCAGGTGCCCGAGGCCGTTCAGCAGGCCAGCAGCGCCGCGCTGGCGTCCTTGTGGAAGGAGGCTCAGGAGCTGGCGAACGAGTCCCTTCGGGCTGCGCAAGCGGGCTGGGACGCGGAGCGCATCGAGGCCGAGACGCTGAACAAGCAGATGGCCGATGCCTACGAGTCGCAGGCGGCCGAGCTGGAGGCGGCGCAGGGCCGCATTGCCGAGCTGGAGGCGGCGGCTCTCCAGGCGGCGGAGCTGGCCGAGGCGAGCCGGCAGCAGATCGAGGAAGGGCATACCGCCCTGCTGGGCATGCAGCAGCGGGCCGCCGTGGCCGAGGGCCGGGCCGAAGAAATTGAGCGTCGGGCGGGTGAGCTGCGCGCCGAACTCGATCACGCGCACGCCGAGGCCGAGACTGCCGCCGCCCAGGCCAAGGCCACGGCCGATAGCCTGCGCACCGAACGCGACAAGGTGCAGCAGCGCCAGGAGCTGGCCGAGGCCGAAGGCGTCAAGCTGGCCGACCAACTGCGCCAGGCTCAGGTCCAGGTCGAGGCGTTGCGGAGCGAGCTGGCCGGCGTCAAGGCCCGTGCGGAGTCCCAGGCAGAGGCGCACCAGGAGCAGCGCAAGACGGCCGCCCAGGAAGCGGCGCGCATGGTCGAGCGCTTCACTGGTGCCCAGGCCGAGCGCGACCAGGCGCAGCGGGACGCGGCTGCGGCGCGGGAAGAGGCGGCCGGGCTGCGCGGCCAGCTCGAAGCCTTCAAGGAGCAGCACACGCAACTGATGGCCGCATTCCGAGACTCGGAAAAAGCCGATAAGGCCGTTTCACGTACCAAAAAGGACTGATATTTCGGGGGTTTTGCGCTAAAATGGCATGTTGTTTGGCAGCTACATCCGAGGGGCAAAAATCATGATCGCAGAGCAGGAACAGACCGAGCGCCGCGCCGTGGTGCAAAGCGCCCTTGCGAGCCAGCGCATCGAGGGCTTAGAGCCTGATGCGCAGGCCGTGGCCGACGCCGAGCGCTGGGCGCGTGGCGAGATGACCATCGGTGCCGCCGTGGACCAGTACAAGGCGCGCATGCGGCTAGAAATGGCATGAAATACGCCGGGGATCGCGGCGATCCTTACCTGGACAGCGAAACGGGTGTTCTCCGCAATCTCCTTGGAATCAAGGAACAGGGTGGACTCGATAAAGCCGAATCCACCCTTTCCTTTTTGCGGGCCAGCGAATTGCGCGAGCAGCCCGTTAAAGGCAAATTCGATTTAGCGCACCTGCAGCGAATTCACAAGCGCCTTTTTGGCGACGTGTACGACTGGGCGGGCCAAATCCGCCAGGTCGAAATCTCGAAAGGCAGCACCATGTTTGCCCGGCAGGTTGCGATCCAGAGCGCGGCGCAGCAGCTCTTTGGGCAGCTTGCCAAGGAACAGCTCTTGCGCGGCCTCGATGCCGACGAGTTCAGCAAGCGGGCCGGCCACTATCTCGGGGAAATCAACGTGCTTCATCCCTTCCGTGAAGGGAACGGCAGGACGCAGCGTGAGTTCATCGGGCAACTGGCCCAGCAGGCGGGCCACAGGATCGACTGGAGCGGGGTCAGTCAGGCCAGCATGACCCAGGCGTCAATCGAAGCCTACAACGGCGACTCAAGCGGTATGGCTGGCCTTATTCGCGCTGGCATGCCAGACCAGCTTTTTTTTTAACCCATGAGTCTAGGAGTATTGGAATGAAACAGCGCCTTCTTGTGATGAACGGGCAGAGGCTCGTTCAAAGCGAGCAGGGAGGACAGTGGGCCACGGATAAGGTCGAAAAAGCCGGCACGATCAAGCCGGGGATTTACAACATCCACCTATCCACCAAGGCCGACAAGAGCCAGAGCCACGATGGAGTGATCGTCCATGCCGACAAGGATCATGTGTATCAACAGGTCGGCAAACAGTTCGTTCAGCATGACCGGACGAATTTCGATAAAGTACCTGAAATCGGGAGCAATTCCAGCATCAAATACGATGGTGACAAGGCGCAAGTCGCCCCGTCATCCATCAAGCTGGGGCGAGGGTTGTCCCGATGAAACTTTAGCCGCTAAAAAGGAGCCAAGGCCATGAGCATTCCCAGGGAACGACTGCAGCAGCAGACGCAGCAAACCGCCCGCGCCACGCTTGCCGGTGCCCGCCAGGCCGGCGCAGACGCAGAGGTTCAAGCCGACGCCCTGCAGGATCGCGCCCTGGAGGCCCAGGCCGAGCAAGCCGCCTTGCTTGAAGCCTCCCCCTTGGAGTCTCAATACAGCGCCGCTTTCGCGGCGCAGGTCGAGGCGAAGCACGACCAGGCGGAAAGGGTCGAGGACCGGCTTGAAGACCTGATCGAGCGGCAAGAATCCCGGATGCAGCAGGCGCAGGCCAAGCAGCCGGGCATGCTTGCTTTGCCCTCGACCCGTGCCAAGTGGCAACAGCAGATGCAGCAGCAGCAAGCCACCTTGCAGCGCCTGCACGGACGGCTAGAAACCGTCCGTGAAATCAAGGAGGGCATGGGCATCCATTCCCCCCGTATCGAAGAGCTTGCCGCTCGAAAGCTGCGTGCTCAAGAGCCAGAGCTTGCCAGCGAATGGGCCGACATGCGCGAAGCGCAGCGCCGGCACGAAGCCCTGCAGCGCAAGGAAGAGCAGGAGAAAAAGCAGGCTCAGGACCGCGAGCGTCGAGAGCAGATCGAACGAACCGGCCGAGGCGTGCGGCTAGGGCTTTCGCAGGCGCGCTAGCTGCGCCGCCACCCCAAAAAAGAAGCCCGGCGATGCCGGGCTTTTTTATGCGCGCCTGCGGGCGCTGCGCTATCGCAGCGCTACCCACAACGCAACCGCCGCCGCTGCGAGCGTGATGCACGATGCAAGCACGTTCAGCAGGCCGATCCGCCGCGCATCCTTGACCTGGCCAGCGACACGGCCCAAGGCTGCATCGACCTCGGCGCGCACCGTGGCGGCCGTGCTCTTGGCGTTCTCCTGCATGGCCTTGTCCATCGCCCCTTTGCTTGCGGTCAGTGCCGCATTCAGGATGCGCTCGGCCTTGTCTTTGGCGTCCGTCCCCCAGCGGAGCGCCAGGGCCTCCAGCTCTTCCTTGTACTGATCGAGCTGGGCCTGTTGCGCCTTGGAGCTGTCCTGCATCAGCCGGTTGTTGATCGTCTGCAGGACCAGGATCGGATCATCACGCGAGACGGCTATGCCGTGCTTCGCGGCAATCTCCTTGATGAGTTCCTCTACCTGGTCGGCCATCACAGCACCGCTGCGCTATCGAGCTGGCCGAAGAGCTGGCCCTTCACGATCTTGAGCCGCTGCCTGGTCATGATCGTGAGGGAGTCCATCGCCAGGGCTTCATCGAACGTCAAACGTTCCTGCAGCATGTCGCTCAGATCGCGGCCGTAGGTTTCTTCCTTGAGGGCTGGAATCGACACGATGGCCGAAACGCGGGCCTTGTTGGCCGTGTATGCCTTCAACTGTTCAAAGCCCTTACCTTCGTGCTCAATCGGCCCCCAATACGGATTCAGCCACACCACGAAAATTGCTTCCGTGGGGAACTGGCTCACGAGCTGCGAAAAGCCGCTCACGGTGTCAAGAAGAGCCTGGCCGCCCGTGATGACCGTATGCACGACCAGTTCATGCCCCATGTCTGCCAGGAGTGCCGGCACCTGGTTGCTGATGAGGTAGTGCGAAAGCGGCACGAACGAGCTGGCCCCGTTGTCGATGATTACGTCATCCTTCGACGGCGCAACCAATTCGACCAAGGTATCGAAGTTGCGCGGGTTGATTTCGTCGCCTTCCATGATCTGGAGGCGCTTCACCCCGAGGGCTTTGTAGCCGGCGAACGTGGCGTTCACCGGGTCCGTGTCGATGCAGAGTGGCTTCTGACCCTTGCTTGCCTTGTACTGTGCCAAGGTGGCCGCGATGAACGACTTGCCCACCCCGCCCTTGCCTTGCAGAACCATGTGAATTTTCGCCATTACAGTAAATCCTCTTTTTTCGGTTGAGAGTCAAATTTGAAGCCGGCCGGAGCTGGCGCTGACTTCGTTGGTTGTTGCGGCCGTGGTGCAGCGGTCTTGCCTGCAGCGGGTGGACGTGGCGGGTCTGGTGGCGTCGATGGCTGGCCGTCTACCACCGCAGGAGGCCGGCCCTTGATGTGCCGGCGTACATGCTTCAAGAAGGTTTCGTAGCGATACGGGATCTTCCCCTTCTCGTGCAGATGCTCCCAGATCGTTAGAAGCGAATAGCCGGCCGCGATTGCGTCCTGCACGTCGCTCTTGAGGGCCAAGAACGCCACCACGTTCTTGTCCTGTCTCGGCCTGGTTGCCTCGCGTTTTTTCACCCATTCGGCCAGCTCTTCGGGGTAGCTCTTCGGCATCGTTCGTGTTCCATGTCGTTCCTATTGCGTGCAACTCTAGCACTGCGTTAGATCGCAAAAAGATCGCTGTTAAAGCGCTGTCAATGTGCTGACAGTGCGCTGAAACAAGGCGATTGAGGCTGATTATAGGCATCCTACGCGCTTTTTCGCTATATCGGTTAGCTTTCAGCGCAATAACAGCGATTAAACGCGGCGCGGTGGTGTATGCTTTCCTTGGTGTTCATACCGCCGAAAGGCGGGCAGGATAGGTGAAGTTAGCTAACCGGCGAGCCGGTTATCTATCTTCACTATCCCCTTATTCGCACTTCGTGCTCAACGGGGAATCCTGCTCTGCGAGGCTGACGGCTACCGCCGTCTGAGGTGCGCGGCTTTAGCCGCTAAAGAGAGGCCAATGGCAAAGACAAGAAACAGCGACGATCCGCGAAAGCCGACCCGCAAAGCGGGCCGGCATTTGCGCGTCCCCGTGCTTCCCGACGAGGAAGCCGAAATCAAACGACTGGCGGCTTCGGTCGGGCTTCCCGTGGCGGCGTACCTGCGGAATGTGGGTCTTGGCTACCAGGTGCCCGGCATCCTGGACAACAAGCGAGTTGAAGAACTCGCTCGCATCAATGGCGACCTTGGGCGGCTGGGTGGTCTGCTGAAGCTGTGGCTCACCGACGACGTGAGGACGCTCCAGTTTGGAGAGACGACCATCCTCGCCCTGTTGTCGAGGATCGAATCCACGCAGGACCGCATGCACGAGGTCATGCAGGAGGTTGTCACTCCAAGGGTGAAGCGATGAGCCCTTTAGCCGCTAAAAATTGCGGGGGGTGGCCGTGATCGCAAAGCACGTTTCCATGAAGACGGTGCAGAAGAGTGACTTCGCCGGTCTGGTGAAGTACATCACCGACGAACAGGCGAAGAACGAGCGCGTAGGCTACGTGGCTGTCACGAACTGCCACACAGACCGGCCCGAAGTGGCGATCACCGAAGTCCTCAACACCCAGGCGCAAAACACCCGGTCGGGGGCCGACAAGACGTATCACCTGATCGTCAGTTTCCGGCCAGGCGAGCAACCCGACGACGCGACCTTGAAGGCCATCGAGGCGCGGATATGCGAAGGGCTGGGGTTTGGCGAGCATCAGCGCGTCAGTGCCGTTCACCACGACACCGACAACCTGCACATTCACATCGCCATCAACAAGATTCACCCAACGCGCTACACGATCCTGGAGCCATTCAACGCTTATCACACGCTCGGGCAGCTCTGCGAAAAGCTCGAACGCGAATACGGTCTGGAGCGCGACAACCACCAGGGGAACAAGCTGGTATCGGAAGGCCGCGCCCAAGACATGGAGCGGCATGCAGGCGTTGAAAGCCTGCAGGGCTGGGTCAAGCGCGAATGCGCCGCAGACATGCAGGCCGCGCAGTCGTGGGAGGCTCTGCACCAGGTCATGCGGGACAACGGCCTGGAGCTGCGCGAGCGCGGCAATGGGTTCGTGATCCAAGCCGCTGACGGCCTTGCCGTCAAGGCCAGTTCCATCGGCCGCGAATTCTCCAAGGCCAAGCTGGAAGAAAGGCTGGGCACCTTCGAGCCATCGGCCGAGCACTTGGAGCGCGCAGCGCAGAAGCCGCGCAAACAGTACGACAAGAAGCCGGTGCGGTCCCGTGTCAACACGGTAGAGCTGCACGCGAAGTACAAGGCCGATCAACTCAACATCAGCGGATCGCGCACGGCCGAATGGGAGAAGGCGAGGGCGAAGAAAGACCGCCTCATTGAAGCCGCGAAGCGTAGCGGGCGGCTCAAGCGTTCGACCATCAAGCTGATTTCAGGGGCCGGCGTGGGCAAGAAGCTGATGTATTCGGCCACCAGCAAGACCATGAAAGCCGAGATCGAGAAGATCAACAAGCAGTACCTCAAGGAACGGCAAGAGATACATGAGAAGTACCAGCGCCGTGCGTGGGCCGATTGGCTGCGCGCCAAGGCCGCAGAGGGCGACCAGGAGGCGCTAGGGGCGCTGCGCGCCCGCGATGCTGCCCAGGGCCTCAAGGGCAACACCGTGGCCGGCACGGGGCCGCTGCGGCCCCAGGCGGCCGCTGCAGAGCAGGACAGCGTGGCGAAGAAGGGCACGATCATCTATCGCGTCGGCCCTACCGCCGTCCGCGACGATGGCGACCGCCTGAAAGTCTCGCGCGGGGCCGACCAGGACGGCATGCAAGCCGCGTTGCGCATGGCAGTGGATCGCTACGGCGACCGCATCAGCGTCGGCGGCACGCCGGCATTCAAAGAGCAGATCGCCCAAGCGGCGGCGGCCTCGAAATTACCCATCACCTTTGACGACGACGCCCTGGAGCGCCGCCGTCAAGAACTACTGACCCAAACAACCACGAAGGAGAACGACCATGACCGAACCGACCGAGGACGAGCTGCTGGAGGCGGCATTAGCGGCAGTGGACCAGCCACTGCCGCAATCCCCGGAGCCGCCCGAGCCGGACAGCCACGAGCCGACGCCGCCGCAGCCGGAGAGCAGCGCGCTCTTTCCTTCAGCCTGAAAACCGTGGGCCGCCGCGGCCAGAGAGAAACCGACGCCATCCAGCATATCGCCCTGCAGACGACCATCCGCCAGTTTGCGAATGACATTCACCGCGTTTAGATGGCGGGCACGCGGCGTTAACTCATCCACCAGCGTGGCGGCGCGCTGTTTATGCGGCACGGTGACCAGTACACCGCTCATGTTCAGCCATCCGCGTAACGCCAGCAAATAATC
>CALMCS010000658.1 GCA_937862875.1 uncultured Comamonadaceae bacterium | reverse complement strand
TTCTTCGCCTTGGCGTCGTAGCTCAGGCCCAGCACGTGGCAGCGCAGTCGCACCTCGAAGTTCTTGCGCTGCTTGAGCATGGGGTACAGCAGCACCTGCGGCGAGCCCTTGGCCTGGGCTTCGCAGATGAATCGCTCGCAGTGTCCGCAGTATTGGCAGGCTCCGAGTTTTTGCCCATCGGGATTGGTATAGGCGCCGGACGAGTTGGCGGCCGGAGTGGGAAACGGCTTGTAGCCCATCTGCATCGCCGTGCGCGTGAAGATCACGCCGGCCTGGGTGATTTCGAGTGGCTTTTGCGGATACTCGCCATCGCGCGGGGCCTCGTAGGGATTGCCTCCAGCCTGAATCTTGCCGTTGATATTGCCCGCCTTGCCGGCCAGTCCAAAGAGCTTTTCAAACAGCTCATGGTAGGGACGCAGCTCCTTGTAGGTGACGCCCCAGTCCTGCAGCGGCATGGCGGCGGGAATCGCGCTCTTGCCGTAACGCTGCTCGTTGCGGGTGCGCAGCTCCATGTCGTAGTCGGCCCAGCGCCAGGTGTGCCCATTCCAGTGATTGGCCGCACCGCCCAGACCTTCGCCCGGCAGATACGACTCCATCCAGCGAATCGGCAATGCCGTCTCGGCCCCGCTGTAGCGCAGCGTATAGGTCTCCACCGACCAGTCCTGCACGAGGCCCTGACGGGAATCCCAACGCAGTTCATCGCGCTGATTCGGCAGATGCGCGGCCGGTCCATTGGTGTGATCGCCACCGCGCTCCAGCACCAATACATCGACACCGGCGCTGGTCAACTGGCGTGCCGCCAGACCGGCCGTCAAACCGCCGCCAATCATGACTACGGTCTTTGAAGGAAGTTTCTTGATCGCCATATCGCCACCCTCCTTCAGCTGAAATCAACAATGGATTTGGGATCCTTGGCACCGGGAAACGGCTTGCCGCGGAACTGCACGATGTCGTTCGTGTGCGTGGCCGGAAGACCGGGGTAGCCGATCATTTTCCAGAACACCTTGCCGTTGTTGCCGCCATAGACCGGGTCGGCATAGCAGGCCTCGTTGAACAACTGCATCACCTGCCGATTGAGCCAATCGGCCATCACGATGCGGCCGCCCGCATTCGTCACCTTGCCACCCGCAATGTCCTTGAGAAAGGCATCGGCCTGCGCATCCGTCAATTGGTCGAAGGTCTTGCCGCCGAACTGAGATTTGGTGGCTTCGTTGGCGGCCTCGACGCCGGCCTTGAATTGGTCCTCGGGAGACAGCGGGGATTGGTCACCCAGCGTCGCGGGAGCCGGTGACCATGGCCCCTTGCTGTAGCGCTTCCAGCCCTTGCCGTAGGCGCCGGCCAGTTGCCGGTCGATGTAGATGGCGAGGCCGCAATCCACGCCGCTGGGCGTGTACTCGTCCGCCGGGCACATCACGTTCACCATCTTCTCTACGAACGCCGCCTCCTCGCTGCTGAAGCTCGTGTAGCCAATCCATGGCTCCAGCGGTGCGGCGGCAGCGGGTGCAGGCGCGGCGGCCGCCGGTGTCTGGGCAGCAGCGAGGCTCGTCACCGCAAGGGCCGACCCACCCACAAGCCCCTGCGCCAGCGGCACGGAGACCGTGGTGCCAGCGACCTGCTTGAGAAAGGATCGGCGTTGCGGGGAAGAGCTGTCGTTTGTGCTGTTATCTTGATTTTTCGACATTGAACATCTCCAGTTGATCGTAGGTTTCAACTACCCGGAACAACCAGTTCAAGTCAGCCAAGACACCTCACAGCCGAATTCACCACAAGCCATCAGAATAACTATCACTGGTTGTCTTTCGTTATAGGCATTCAAAGAACACCTTGCGAATTCAAATCAAAAGCCGAGCAAATCAGGCATATATTCCAAGTGATTGAATTGATTCAGTATTTTTACTACGCAGGTGATTTTGAAAGTGATTTCCTACAAGTAAAAAAGGAATCATGCTTACACCCTGAAAAATAGCGAAACCAGCGCTTTCAGGCTTTGTGCGAACGAACCGAGCACCCCGCTCACCCCGCCTTTTCGCTCTGTCGGACAAACACCATCGATTCGTTCTTTCCCTAAAAACGAAGGTTTGCGCACAGGGGGATTTCACAAGATAAAATGCCAAGCATTGCGAGACACCCGGTTTGACATGAAAAAAAATTACTCTGATATCCCCGCCAAGCCCAGCGTTCAAGTGCTGGAGCGCATGTTTCTTCTCATCGACGTACTGGCGTCGCGTGAAGAGGCTATCTCTCTCAAGGAAATCAGCGAAAAGACAGGTCTGCATCCTTCCACCACGCACCGCATCCTGAATGACCTGACGATTGGCCGGTTTGTCGACCGTCCAGAATCCGGTAGCTATCGACTCGGCATGCGATTGCTGGAATTGGGCAATCTGGTGAAGGCCCGCCTGTCGGTGCGCGATGCCGCCATGTCCCCCATGCGCCAGTTGCACAAGCTGATTCAACAACCGGTGAATCTGAGCGTGCGCCAGGGCGATGAAATCGTCTATGTCGAACGCGCCTACAGCGAACGCTCCGGCATGCAGGTGGTACGCGCTATCGGCGGTCACGCCCCATTGCACCTGACCTCCACCGGCAAACTATTCCTGGCCGCAGACGATCCACAGCGCGTGCGCGCCTACGCCACCCGCACCGGCCTGCCAGGCCACACCCGCAACAGCATCACGCAACTGCCCATGCTCGAGCGCGAACTGGGCAAGGCCCGCCAATACGGAATGGCGCGCGACAACGAAGAGCTGGAACTGGGCGTGCGCTGCATGGCCGCCGGCGTGTTTGACGACCAGGGCCAACTGGTGGCCGGCCTGTCCATCTCCGCCCCCGCCGATCGCCTCGACGACAACTGGCTCCCCAAGCTACAGACCACGGCCAAGGAAATCTCGCAGGCTCTCGGATACATCGAAGGCCAGCGCACCGCATTCAACGGCCCACTCAGCAACGTTTGAGACAAAACACCGAAGCAGGCAAAGTGGTCCTGCTCCCTGCTCCCTGTATCAGGTATCCCAACACCACCACCGCAGCGAGCAGAGCCCAAGAACTGGGCCCCCGAATGACGAGATAGGGTGCTAGGCTAGGCGTCGATGGCGCAGACAGCACTCCTGTGCGGCAAGACATCGCAACA
>CALMCS010000657.1 GCA_937862875.1 uncultured Comamonadaceae bacterium | reverse complement strand
TGAGGCGGCGCAGGATGCCGCCGCCGATGAACACGCCCAAGGCCACGCCCAGGACAACGAACGTCGGTGCGATGGCAATGGTGCGGAGCATCCACGAAAGCGGCGCGCCGACCAGCAGGCCGGCCGCGCCGGACAAGCCGCAGCAGATCCACAGCTCGTCGGCGGTGAGGCCGCGCACGACAACGGGGTGGCGGTTAAGCCGGTGCGGAAGGAACGTCACGGTCCCGTCCGCACGGACGTGCTGCTGCTCGGACATACCGGCCTCGCCTTACAGGATGCCGGTGGCTTCGGTGAGCAGCCAGATGCCGATCACGAGCAGCACGGCGCCGATGGCGACCGTGAGGCCGAACTGGCCCCACGTCTTACGGCCGGTGTGGATTTCCGCGTAGGTGCCGTAGGCGTGGTAGCAGACGCCGATGAACATCGACGCCACCACCAGCAGGGCCACGAGCATGATGATGTCGTAGCCGTAGTTCCTGATGGTCTCCATGATGCCGTTGCCGGTTCCCCGCGTCGGGTTCTCCAACTGCGGCAGACCTTGTGCGAACGACAGCGCCGGCAGCGCGGCGGCGCCCAGTACCACGGCGGTGCGCTGGGCAAGATGGGAATTGAGGATGCGGTTTTGCATGGTCAGGCCTTTCAGGTCAGGAGAGGAGGAAGAAGGTCAGCACGAGATACATCGCCAAAAACCGGACGACGACGCCGAGGAACTGGCGCTGGTTGAGGCGGCTCTCGGACCACCCCACGTAGGCCGTTCGGATGGCCCAGACGCCCCAGACGAGCAGGACCGCGAACACGACGCCGACCAGGACGGTCGCCATCGCGGAAGGCGCGATGCCGCTGTTGGCTTGAAATGCCGAGACCTGGGCGCCGTTCATGGCTTGCCCTCCGCAGGCGTCGGCGGCGATGGCGCGACGGCCCGCTCCGTGCGGTAGTCGCCGCCCAGTTCGGAGGGGTCGCGGGGCTGGGCGCGTGATGGCGTCAGGTGGAACTGGATGCCGGCGCGAACACGTGCCAAGTCAGCTTGGAGCCGCGGGTAGTCGAAGTGGTAGCGCTCGCCCGGCTGGATCGGCGCATGCGCGGCGCTGTCCGCGACGGTGCGCTCCAGCGCGTCGAGTTGGCGCAGCGCCGCGACCAATTCCTGGCGCTGCGCGGGGGGCTCGGCCAACGCCATCGAGGACTGGCCCAGCAGGAGGGCCGTCACGAGAAAAGTGGGCACGCCGCGATGCGCGGCGCGCAGCCAGATCGAAGCCACCATCGCGCCATTCCTGTGTGATCAGCAATGGGTTGATCGTGGAGATCAGGGCGGTTTCAGGCCGCAAACAATAGGAACCCGGAAGCGACCGGATTGATGACCTAGAGGTACTTTTTGAAGCTGCCTGCGGTCAGGCTCACGGCCAGTCCGAGCAAGGCCGCGCTGGGCAACAGGATCACCAGCGGATGCACCGAGATCGGCAACGCCAGGTAGGTGATCCAGGGCAGCACGGCCAGCGGCATCAGGCTCGCTTTCGCGCGGTGGTAGATGAAGCCCGATTCCCGGCCCGCGCCGAACCGACGCACGTCCCGCCGTACCAGGCCGTCGATCAAGCCGACGAAGGCCGCGGTGAGGATCAGCGGCAGCGTGAGCACCAGGACCAGCAGGCGCACGAGGAAAGTCAGCGTCGTGAAGGCCGCGGCGATCAGGTAGCTCTCGGCCCAGACGTAGACCTGGCTGATGTAGTAGCGGAAGTTGCGCGCCTGCTCGTGGCTGGGCGCGCGGACGCGCTCGGCGGTCTGGCTCATGCGCGCCAGCAGCCCGGAGCGAACAAACACCCATTCGTAGCCTGTATCCACCAACTCGTGCGCCGTGCGCCCCGGCTCCTGCACGACCACGCTGCGCGTGAAGTGGTTGGACAGGTGCCCGAGTTCGTATTGCAGCATCTGCCGGGAGTGGCGCCAGCCCTGGTCCTTCCAGAACAGGTGCATGCCGACGCACTCCACCACGATCGAGAACAGCAGCGAGCCAATCAGCACCCCGAGCAGCCGGAACGGCAAGGTGATGGTGCCGACGATCAGGCCCTGGCGCTGGTTCTGCTCCCGCT
>CALMCS010000656.1 GCA_937862875.1 uncultured Comamonadaceae bacterium | reverse complement strand
CAAGATCGCGGCGCATGCGGCCGACGTGGCCAAGGGCCATCCGGGCGCACGTTCGCGCGACGACGCGTTGAGCGATGCCCGCTTCGACTTCCGCTGGGAAGACCAATTCAACCTCGGACTCGACCCCGACACGGCGCGTGAATACCACGACGAAACCCTGCCCAAGGACAGCTCCAAGGTGGCGCATTTCTGCTCGATGTGCGGACCGAAGTTCTGCTCGATGAAGATCACGCAGGAAGTGCGCGAGTTCGCGGCCAAGGGCATGCAGGAAAAGGCCGGTGAATTCCGCGAGGGCGGCGGTCAACTTTACGTTCCGATTCAACCGGTTGCGTAATCACGGCGGTTCGTGAACCGCCCCGCAAGTAACGCAAAGCTCTGGTAAATGCGCCGCCTGCCGACTTGGCAGGCGGCCTTTTTAGTGCAATATGACTGACATGTCGTCCGAGATCTCGATAGTGATCCGGCCGGTAGGGCCCGCTGCGACGTCACCGTGATCGTCGCAGATCCGTCCCGAGTTTCCATTTCAAGGAGGTTCACATGACAGCCAGAATTCGTACCGTTGCCAAGACTTTGACCACCACGGCCGTGGCGCTCATGTTGGGTGTGACTGCGATCGGTGCCTATGCCGACCCAGCGCGCGCCGACATCAACCGCGATCAGCGCTATGACCACCGGGACAACGACCGCCGTGGCCACAACAACGACCGTCGCAACGATGGTCGGTATGACGGCCGCAATGACAATCGCCAC
This sequence comes from uncultured Comamonadaceae bacterium, assembly GCA_937862875.1. Taxonomy (GTDB): domain Bacteria; phylum Pseudomonadota; class Gammaproteobacteria; order Burkholderiales; family Burkholderiaceae_C; genus Diaphorobacter_A. The sequence goes on along the minus strand of CALMCS010000656.1, from coordinate 2,131 downwards.
GACAACCGCCGCTATGACCCTCCAGGCCATGCGCGGAGCGACTACCCACGCGGCGCAGGCCCGGATCACCGCTGGTATCGCGGCGACCGTCTGCCACCCGCCTATCGTTCGCGCACCTATGTGGTCGAGGACTGGCGCAACCACCGCCTGTCGGCCCCGCCACGTGGCTACCAGTGGGTTCAGTACGGCAGCGATTACCTGCTCGTCGCCATCGCGACCGGCGTGATCACGTCGCTGATTCTGGGCAACAACTACTGATACTGATACAGATCGGTGCCGCGCAAGCGGCACTCAGTAGCTGCGGCCCGACTTGTACATCGCGTGCTGCTTGCGCTGCAGCTGAGCCACTTCACCGAGACGCGCCATCGCCGCGCCCGCATGGGCGTGGGTGATGGCCAGACCGAGCGCGTCTGCGGCATCGGGGCCCGGCAGACCGGGTAGTTGCAGCAGCCGTTTCACCATCTCCTGCACCTGACTCTTCGCCGCACGGCCATGGCCCACCATGGCCTTTTTCATTTGCAGCGCCGTGTATTCGGCGACCGGCAGATCCTGCGACACCAGCGCCGCAATGGCCGCGCCGCGTGCCTGTCCCAGCAGCAAGGTGGACTGCGGATTGACGTTGACGAAGACGATTTCGACCGTGGCCTGATCGGGTTTGTAGCGCTGCACAACTTCCGTCACGCCGGCGAACAACACCTTCAGACGGCCCGGCAAATCACCACGATCGAGGTGCGTGGTGCGGATGGTTCCGCTCGCCACATAGCTGAGGTGCTGGCCGTTCACATCCAACACGCCGAAGCCGGTGGTCTGCAGTCCAGGGTCGATTCCCAGAATTCTCACGCGCTCTGATTCCTGTAGCTAAGTAGTGATGCGCCGCAAGCCGCGTGGCCATTGGACTTTTTCGATGGAAGCGATATTCCGCCAAATAGAATGCTCGGAATGTGCATACATTCCGATAGGCGGAACGTCAAAAATTGGTTAACAAAAGTTTCCACAAACTCCTAGACTGTAGCTGGAATAGATCAATGCCTTCTGGAGACAAGAAGGCGTGCTCTTTGTTTGATAAATAGGGTGATCGTTGCGCGAGGGGAATTCTGCCCAGATCGATCGACAGGCCACGGGCGTCGATGGGATGGGCGCAGGAGTTTTTCCGCAAGCAACCACCATAACAGGCGATCCGGATAGGTGCGAGGGTGGTGCGCCGGATTGACCGATGAAAGAACGGTATCCGTGTATTTGTCTGTCTCATCTCCTTCAGCGGACTGCTGCGTTAGTTCGGCGGTTCTTGCCCCGAGGTTCGGGAAAGTGGCTGGTACCCGTTTCGTGATCATCTGCGACCCTGTTCAAGGAGGGCCGCGATGAGTACGGAGGTCCGATCAGTACAGCGCGCCCTGCAGATTCTGCGGGTGATGAACGAACGGGTGAGCTGGACCCTGCAAGAGCTGCACCAGCGCACCGGCCTTGCCAAATCCACACTCCATCGGCTGCTCAGCACCCTCGAAACCGAGAAGTACGTGCGCACCGATCCGCATGTCTACGGCCACTACCAGCTCACGCAAGCGGTGGGCAATCTGAGCTGCGGCATCACCACGCAAATGCAATTGGCCGAGCTGGCCGCGCCCATCATGGTGAGCACCACGCACGCCATCAAATGGCCGCTGTCGCTGGGCGTGATCGATCGGCACCAGATCCGCATCGTCTACTGCACCATGCCGTACAGCCCGTACGCGATGCGTCCCTCGAGCATCGGCAGACGCTACGAGCTGACCGAATCCGCCTCCGGCCGCGCCTATCTGTCGTTCTGCGGCCCCGACGAGCGCCGCATCCTCATCGAAGAGATGAACAGCCGCGAAGACGACGGCCCACGCCTGACCGATCTGCGCGCCATGCGCCACATGATCCGCGAAACGCGCAAGCAGGGATTTGCCGTGCGCTACGGCCAACACCGCTCCGAAAGCGCGGCACTCGCCGTGCCGGTCTTCAGCGCGGGCATGCTGCGCGGCGTGCTGGTCTACACCACCTTCGCGCGCCAGATGGACGACCGCATGCTCAAGCGCGCGGTGCCCACCGTGCAGGGCACGGCGCAGCGCATTGGCGAGGCACTGGCTCCGGCATTGCGTGCGGGCGGCTC
>CALMCS010000655.1 GCA_937862875.1 uncultured Comamonadaceae bacterium | reverse complement strand
GATAGCTGGACCAAATTGCCCGCGTAATTTGTGCGACTCCGGCGCAAAGACCCCAAGGTGGGCGAAAATAAAGGGTTTCCCCCTTTCCTCACGGATTTCGTGCTGCTGGCTTTTTGTCTTGGCGGCAGAGATTCGTTTGTTCTTTTTTTCTTTCCTAACTTCTCAGATAGACCATGAAAAAGATTGCCGCTGTCGCGCTCCTGGCCTTGGGTGCCGCTTTGGTTGGATGCAGCAAAAACGAAACTCCTTCGCCGGCCGCTGCGCCAGCACCTGCTCCGGCAGTGGTGACCAAGTTGGTCGTGGGTCTGGACGACAACTTCCCGCCCATGGGTTTCCGTGACGAGAAGAACGAGCTGGTCGGTTTCGACATCGACATGGCCCGTGAAGCCGCCAAGCGCATGGGCGTGGAAGTGGAATTCAAGCCAATCGACTGGAGCGCCAAGGAAGCCGAATTGGCTGGCAAGCGCGTTGACGCTCTGTGGAATGGCCTGACCATCACCGAAGAGCGCAAGGAAAAGATTGCCTTCTCCGCTCCGTACATGGAAAACCACCAGATCATCGTGGTGTCTGCCAAGGCAGCGACCAAGACCAAGGCGGATCTGGCTGGCAAGGTGGTGGGTGCCCAAGAAGGCTCCAGCGCTGTGGACGCAGTGAAGAAGGAAGACGCTGTCTTCAAGTCGTTCAAGGAATTCAAGACCTTTGGCGACAACGTGACTGCGCTGATGGACCTGTCCGCAGGCCGTCTGGAAGCGGTTGTGGTCGACGAAGTCGTGGGCCGTTACTACGTGGCCAAGAAGCCTGACGAGTACGCAGTGCTGGAAGAAAACTTCGGCACCGAAGAGTACGGCGTGGGTCTGCGCAAGGACGACACGGCCGATCTGGAAAAGCTGAACAAGGCTTTGAACGACATGAAGGCTGATGGCACTGCTTCGCAGATCGCCACCAAGTGGTTCGGCAAGAACATCATCAAGTAATCAGCTTCGTCTGGGCTTTTTGTCGTGACACCGGCCGTCAAACAAACAAACAAACAATCAATTGATTGCAATGTTGAATTGATCGATTGATTGATTGATTGACTGCTTTTGAATCTGCCGGTGTTCTCACATGATGCGGCGTGTGGGTTGAACTCGATTTTTACTATTGTCATTCACTCCCCGCGCGCCGTATGCGCTCCCTCCCTTTTTGTTCTTTCTTGGGTGGGGCGCATAGGGCTCTGAAGCTATTGGTATGGACTACGCTCTCTCCCTTATCGGACCGCTTGCTCAAGGTGCCACCGTCACCCTGAAGCTGTTCGTGATCACGCTGTTGTTGGCCGTCCCTCTGGGGCTGGTGCTGGCACTGGCGCGTGTATCGCATCTCAAGCCGCTGTCGGCTTTGGTCAACGGCTATATCTGGCTCATGCGCGGCACTCCGCTCATGCTGCAGATGCTGTTCATTTATTTCGCGCTGCCATTCGTTCCGGTGATTGGTGTGCGTTTGCCTGATTTTCCGGCTGCCGTGGTGGCGTTTGCGCTGAACTACGCGGCCTACTTTGCCGAAATTTTCCGCGCCGGCATTCTGTCGGTGGATCGCGGTCAGTACGAGGCTGCCAAGGTGCTTGGCATGTCGTATCCGCAGACCATGCGCCGCATCGTGTTGCCGCAGATGGTGCGCAGCATCTTGCCGCCCATGAGCAACGAGACGATCACGCTGGTGAAAGACACTTCGCTGATCTACGTGCTGGCCTTGAATGATCTGTTGCGTGCGGCTCGCGGCTTTGTGCAGCGGGATTTCACGACCACGCCATTTATCGTGGCGGCGGCTTTTTACCTTCTCATGACTCTGGTACTTACCTGGGGCTTCCAGTATCTGGAAAAACGTTATGCCAAGTACGATGAATGATGACGCGCGCAAGCCGATGATCGATGCGCGCGGGATCAACAAGTCTTTCGGCTCGACGCAGGTTTTGCGCGGGGTTTCTCTGCAGCTCTCCAAGGGCGAAGTGGTGGCGGTGATTGGGCCTTCGGGCTCGGGCAAGAGTACTTTCTTGCGTTGTCTGAACCATCTCGAGACGATCGACAGTGGGCATGTCGAGGTGGAGGGTCAGGTGATGGCTTCCACCGATGCTGCTGGCAAGTGCACCTATGTGTCCGATGTCGAGGTGCGGGCCATTTCCCGGAAGATGGGGATGGTGTTTCAGCACTTCAATCTGTTTCCCCATCTGACCGTTTTGGAGAACATCATCGAGGCGCCGATGGTGGTGCAGAAGGTGTCTCGTGAGGAGGCGGTTGCTCGGGCCGAGGCTTTGCTTTCCAAGGTGGGGTTGTCTGCCAAGCGGGACAACTATCCTTCGCGTCTTTCTGGGGGGCAGAAGCAGCGGGT
>CALMCS010000654.1 GCA_937862875.1 uncultured Comamonadaceae bacterium | reverse complement strand
GGCTGATGGCCAGGATCTCGCAGGCGCGTTTCTGGTCGCCCTGTACCGATTCGAGCACCTCGCGCACGCGGTCGCGTTCGGCTTGTTGGCGGGTGTCCTTGAGCCTGGCCTGTTGCTGCGACACTGGTTCCGCGTCCAGCAAGGGCGTGCCGGCGCATTCCGGGAAAACCTCCAGCAGGCGCTGCTCGATCGGGTGGCCCGCGTCGTCGCACAGATAGTTCTGGCAGGCGACCAGGCGCTCGATCCAGTTGTCCAGCTCGCGCACGTTGCCGGGCCACGCGTAGTGGACGGCCGTCGCCATTGACAGCAGGCGATCCAGAAGCGCCTTCAACGCCCGCTCGCCCTCGCCGTTCGCTCTCGCGGCTTTGGGCAGTTGGCGCTCCAGCATGGCCAAGGCCAGCACGCGAATGTCCACGGTTCCGCGTTCGCTCAGGCTCGGCATGCCCATGCGCAGCACCGCCAGGCGGTAGTACAGATCGCGCCGGAATTCCCCGCGCTCCACCAGCGCCGGTAGATCGGCATGGGTCGCGGCGATCACGCGTACGTCGACCGGCACGGGCGTGGTCGAGCCCACGCGCATCACCTCGCGCTCCTGCAGTACCCGCAACAGGCGCGATTGCAGAGCGATCGGCATGTCGCCGATTTCGTCGAGAAACAGGGTGCCGGTGTGGGCCGCTTCGATGAGGCCGGTCTTGCCGCCCCGCCGCGCGCCGGTGAATGCGCCTTCGTCGTAGCCAAAGAGTTCGGACTCGAGCAGGCTCTCGGCAATTGCGGCGCAGTTCACCGCCATGAAGGGCTGGGCCGCGCGGCGACTGGCGCGGTGAATGCCCTGGGCGATCATCTCCTTGCCGGTGCCGCTGTCTCCCAGAATCAGCACCGTGGAATCGCTGGCCGCGTATTGGTTGGCGAGTTGGCGCACGCGCTGTGCGGCGGCACTCTCGCCCACAAAATCGCCAATGCTCCAGCGCACGCCGGCACCGCGCTGGCGTTGGTTGGCGCGCAGATTGCGGTCGGCGCGTTGAATCACCGCGGGGTCGCGGCACACCAGCAAGGCACCGGTCACGACGCCGTTTTCGACCAACGGCGCGCGGCGCAGCATCAGGGTGCGAATCGCCAGTTGCACGATTTCTTCGCTGCTCTCCTGCCAATCCACGGGCTGGTTCTGCATGAGCACGGGCGAGACTTCGGCCAGCAATCGGCCGTGCAGTTGCTCTATCGAGCTGCCAAGCAACGAGGCCATGCGCTGGTTGAGTGCGCGGATGCGGCCCTGGTTGTCGATGGCGACCACACCATCTTGCAGCTCGCCCAGCACGGTTTCGAGCCACTGGTGGCGATCGCGTTCCGCGCGGCGGTGCCTGGCCAGCAGCAGCGCGTCGTTGAGCGCCTGCTGGATTGCCGCCTCCGAGTACAGGAGCACGCTGGGAATTCCGGCCTGCTGTGCAAGATCGGCCACCAGCCCCGGAGCGACGACAGCCCCCACATCGGCGGCCTGCAGCTGCTCCACGCAGGCGGCCGCATCTTCCACTCCGTGATAGACGAACTGGGCCACTCCCAGCCCAAACAGTGCGTCGAATTGCGTGAGCAGTGGCGACGGTGCGTCGTAGGAAACCAGTCCAACGCGGGGCCGCTCGGGCGTGGTCTGTTGCTTGGCACGCATCAGCGCTTCGAGCAATCCAAGCCCGCGCACTTCGACCATGGCGACCGGGATTTCGACCTGCTCGCGCACCAGAAAACCACTGGATCCCGCCGCCACCAACGCATCGATGGGCTGACGAGCGTCGAGCGCGCGCACCGCCTGCACCGCCTCGTCGAACGACGCGCTGATATGCGTCACCCGCGCCGCGCCGCTCCACTGCTCTGTCACGGTCTGCATGACACGGCCAATGCGGTATCGGCCCACGGTCACGATGTGCGGGAGCTGCTTGCCAAAGGACAGCGGGAGAGTAGTCAACGAAGTTTCAGCCATGAAATAGATTATTTCACCTCTGAAACAAGTCGGTGGAAAAATCCCTCTCCAAATTCCCAATCCAGTGTCTTCCTCAAGAAAAAACCATTCAAATCAAGCGCTTGCCGAATCTTCACCAACGACACCCTAGCAAAGTCCCTCGCATGGCACGCGCCTTGCGTTGCAGAAGGTCAAGAGAAAACGAAACTGGCAGGACCCATATGAACACCAAGCAACAACTCCGACAACTCATCGACGCGCGCCGTGGCGTGCTGGTTCCCGGCGCATTCAACGCGCTCTCGGCCCGTGTAGTGGCCGACCTGGGCTTCGAGGCGATCTACGTCACCGGCGCGGGCGTCACCAACATGTGGTTTGGTCTTCCCGATCAGGCCTTCATGGGATTGAGCGACATTGCCGATCACACCGCCCGCATTCGCGACGCCGTCGATCTGCCGCTGATCGTCGACGCCGACACCGGCTTCGGCAACGCACTGAACACCTACCACGCCGTGCGCACGCTCGAGCGTGCCGGTGCCGACTGCATTCAGCTCGAAGACCAGGTCAGCCCCAAACGCTGCGGCCACTTCAACGGCAAGGCCG
>CALMCS010000653.1 GCA_937862875.1 uncultured Comamonadaceae bacterium | reverse complement strand
CGCAGCTGCGGCGCGGTGCGCGAGATGCGATCGATGTCGGCCATGCCGAAGTCGATCTCGGCTTCCTGCGCGATGGCCAGCAGGTGCAGGATGGTGTTGGTGGAGCCGCCCATGGCGATATCCAGAGTGATCGCGTTTTCAAACGCCTTGAAGCCCATGGAGCGCGGCAGGATCGATGCGTCTTCCTGCTCGTAGTAGCGCTTGCACAGCTCAACGGCCAGACGGCCGGCGCGCTTGAAGAGTTGTTCGCGGTCGGCGTGAGTCGCCACCACCGTACCGTTGCCCGGCAGCGCCAGACCCAGCGCCTCGGTCAGGCAGTTCATGGAGTTGGCCGTGAACATGCCCGAGCATGAACCGCAGGTGGGACAAGCCGAGCGCTCGACTTCCGCCACGTCGGCATCGCTCACGTTGTCGTCGGCAGCCATCACCATGGCGTCGACCAGATCGAGCTTCTTGATCTGAATGGTCTTGGAGCCGTCGGCGTTGAGCACGGACAGCTTGACCTTGCCGGCTTCCATCGGGCCGCCGGAGACGAACACCACGGGAACGTTCAGGCGCATGGCGGCCATCAGCATGCCGGGGGTGATCTTGTCGCAGTTGGAGATACAGACCATCGCGTCGGCGCAGTGCGCGTTCACCATGTACTCGACCGAGTCGGCAATGATTTCGCGGCTGGGCAGCGAGTACAGCATGCCGTCGTGGCCCATGGCGATGCCGTCATCGACCGCGATGGTGTTGAATTCCTTGGCAACACCGCCGGCGGCTTCGATTTCGCGGGCGACGAGCTGGCCCAGGTCCTTCAGGTGGACGTGGCCGGGCACGAATTGCGTGAACGAGTTGACGACCGCGATGATCGGCTTGGAAAAGTCGTCATCTTTCATGCCGGTGGCGCGCCACAATGAGCGAGCACCTGCCATGTTGCGACCGGATGTGGAGGTTTTGGAACGGTATGCGGGCATCGTGGTTACAGGAAGATGTACTTAGAAAAAGGGGTCTGATGCACTGGCTGCCTGCAACACCTCAAAAGGCGGCAGGCGGACAGCGCTCATCCAGCACACCCAATGGGAAGCCTCTACTGGGGAGGATCACCCGATGGGTCAAAAAATTTCGCGGCCCGCAGGGTTACCGGGTCCAATGCCCGCGCGGCGCTGGAACTGAATACCTTTTGGGCAGCCTGAGGCGCGATGCGGACGGAACTGTCATTATGTCGCAGCACCCGGGATTTATCCGGAATGCTGGCTTAGCCCTACCCTCGCCATAGGGGATCGGGGCGGTTTTTTGCGAGGCCCGACGGCGCTCGCCCGCCGTTTGCAGAGCTTTACATGCAGGACATCAGCATTTACGAATGTCCGCGCACCATGCACTCATGGAAAGACCATGGATCCCTTGGCGACGATCGTAGGCTTGGGCTCTGGGATTCAGCGACGTTCGCCGCGGCCCATGGATTCTTTGGCGCGATTGATGCGGTCTTGCTTGCGCTGGTCCATTTTTTCCATCGCCTTGCGTTTGCTGTAGCCCGAGGCATCGGCCCAGGCCCACCAGGCGGCAGTCACCGCCAAAGGAGAGAGTACCCACCACCATGTCCAATTGACCACGGGGCTGACTTCGAGATATTTCAGCAAAATCAGCAGAATTCCCAAAACCAATGTGTACATCGTGACTCCTCCAAAGCGCTGTGATTCGTGTAACTATTTCACCGGAATGCGTCTGATCGAAACGCATCGCCGGGCACAGTCCCGAAATTGAGAATAATTAAACATGACCATCGAGTCAGGTCAACCCCGATCACTACAATCGCATTAATAAGATACTGTAACCCACGCAGAATAGGAAAAGTAGATGAAGCGCTCCCTGATTACTCTGGCCATGACACTCGCTGTGGCAGCTCCCGCATTCGCTGACCAAGCTCTGGCAACGTCGAAGAACTGCATGGCCTGCCACTCGGTCGACAAGAAGCTGGTGGGCCCGTCCTTCAAGGACATCGCCGCCAAGTACGCTGGCCAAGCTGGTGCCGCAGACAAGCTGGCCGGCAAGGTCGTGAAGGGTGGCTCCGGCGTGTGGGGCCCCGTTCCCATGCCAGCCAACGCCCAGGTGAACGATGCCGACGCGAAGAAGCTGGTCGACTGGATCCTGGCGCAGAAATAATTAATTGCGCACGGCGGACTGATCCGAATTCGAGCCACCACTCGAATCGACTGCCCCAATAAAAAAAACGCCGCACTGCTTTCTGGCAGTGCGGCGTTTTTGCGTCTGGCCCTCCGACTCTCAGGTCCTTGGGCCCCGATGTCAGGAGCGCGAAATCGGCGAGTCGATGTTGAACGACGATGACGACGAGGAAGCGCCGCCGTCATTGCTGCCACCGCGCTTGCGCAGTTGGTCTTCGAGCTGGCCCATGAACGCGGCGGTGGAGTTCTCGGCCTCCTGCGAGCGAACGGCGATGCGCGCCTCCATGGCGTCCATCCGCGCATTGAACAGGTCCTGCGACTGGCGTTGCTGGGTTTCCAGAAAACCGCGCAGTTCGGTGAAGCGCGACATTTCCGCCTTGTCGGCCAGCTCGCGTTGGTTGGTCATTTCCTTGGAGTGGCGACGGGTCTCCATCAGCACCGAGCCGTGCATGCTGAGCACGTAGGCCAGGAAGAACACGCAGAGCAGGATGGTGAGACCGAGCATGATGGCACCCAACGGTGCCTCGATGTCGGTCACGCCCAGCGATACCGTGGTGGGGGTGATCAGGGTGTTCCAGTTCAGCACCGCCAGCGCGGCGATGACGATTGCGATCAGCAACAGAATGATGGTTCTCAAATTCATTTCTTTTATCTCTCCGCAAATAAAGCCGAAAGCGGTACGCACCATGCATCAATCCGCTTCGCGCCGTAAAGCCCCGTTTGTATCCGATGCGCTGGGCTCGCAGCGCAAAATTGATCTCAAAAATCATCTATTTCCGAGCGGGTCCTACAGGATACCTGCGCCAAAGCAGACGAATTCAACCTATTGGGCAGATAAATCCGCCTTTCTGTCCATCCGCCAACGCACGCCTTTTTGGTAATTCACGAAATTTTCACTTTCGCTTCCGAATAATCCCCATCAGGCCAAACCGCCATCGGTCAGGCCACGGCGAGCACCCCGAGTAGCCCGGACTGCAATGCGGGTGAGGTGACCGCCGATGGGGAGATTGGAATGCCGAACCAAGCGGAGAAAAAAGGAATGAGTCCCATGAAGCGTATAGGTATCGAGCGCCGAGGCCCTATTTTCGCGGGGCTGCTGGCGGCCACCGTATTTCTCGCCGGCTGCACCGACAAAGCGGCAGATAAGCCAGTGGCTCCACCGCCACCCCCTCCTGCCGCAGCAGCACCCTCACCAGCTGCAGCTCCAGCCCCCGTGGTCGCGCCCACTCCCATCCCCACCCCCAAGACCATTCCGCTATCGGTGCAGGGCGTTTCTCCAGCCGGCCTCACGGTACGCGTCAAAGGCATTGAAATCGGTGCGGACGCCACGGTGCTCGACGTCAGCGTGTCCTTTGCCAATCGCATCGACGGCTCGACCATGCTTGCGATGGCTGACACCTTTCTGGAAGACGAAGGCAAGGGTCGCCTGCAGATCAAGCGTCCGGATGACAACCGCAATCTCGCCCTTCGCCAGGGCCAGACCATGGAGGGCCAGTTGGTGTTCATGGGCGCCGTGTCGCCCCACACCAAGAAGCTGCGTCTCGTGTTCAACGAGGGGTATCAAGAGGACAACATCATCGCGCCCGGCCTGTCCATGGACCTGCCGCTTCAGTGATGCAGATGCGTTGGCTGACTCATCGGCACCCTTGCGGCCATCGCTGGTTGTGTGTGGCAATCGGTGTGTACCTTCTGGCGTCAAGCACGCTTGCCGCGCCCTACTCTGTGGTGCGCAGTCAGCGTTCACTGGCGCAGACGAGCACCTCACTCACCGAGGCAAGGCATTCGCCGCAAACACAGTTGCACCTCAAAGAAACGCCCAGTGAACTCACGCCTTCGGGTCCAGGCACGTCGCTGCAACCCCAGGCCAGCCCATCAACCACGCTGGTGCCGCGTGAGGCCGAGGTGCCTCCCGCCAAGCTCGTGCGCACTCGGGAGTTGATTGTGGAATTGAAGGCGGCACCCACGCCGCAGAACGCGATCTCGATCGACCTGCCCGCCGATGTGCTCTTCGATTTCGACAAGGCCGATCTGCGCCCCGATGCGGACTCGTCGCTGGGCAAGGCTGCGGAACTGGTGCAGAGCTACGCCACGGCCCCGCTCACGGTGCGCGGCCATACTGACGGCAAGGGAAGCGACGAATACAACGACGCGCTGTCCAAGCGCCGAGCCGGCGCGGTCGCTCAGGCGCTGGAGACCCGCACCGGCCGCACGGCCCGTACCGAAGGCCTTGGCAAGCGCGAACCCGTGGCCTCCAATACGTCGCCCGACGGTCAGGACAACCCGCAAGGCCGCCAATTGAACCGTCGCGTGCAGATTCTTATCGGCGTACCCAACGCTGGAAGGTAGATCCAATGGCACTCGCTCCATGCCCTGAATGTGGCCACAAAGTTTCCACGCAGGCGGCTTCGTGTCCCGCTTGCGGCTATCCAATGCAGGGCACTCGCAACGTTGCGCAACAACCACCAGCCATGCAATCGCCTCGCGTCTGGAGCAACGCCATTTTCGCGCTGGGTGCCTGGTTGATCACTCCGT
>CALMCS010000652.1 GCA_937862875.1 uncultured Comamonadaceae bacterium | reverse complement strand
GTTACAAGGCCTGTGGCAACCCTGCAACAGAGAATGGTTCTCATTTAAAATAAAATCCATGCAAACTATTTAATACCAATTGCTGATTGAAGGCTCGTGGCTATGAACCGTAAAACACTTGTACGCCAACGGGCGCTTTTCTCATTGAGCCCACTTTTTCTGGCAATGAGCGCCCTGGCGCAACCTGCTGCAACGGTTCCGAATGCGGGTGAAGCCACGCTGGACGAGGTGACCGTCAAGGCAAGCGCCGACGCCTCGGCGGAAGGCCTGAGCAAGCCGTTTGCGGGTGGTCAGGTGGCGCGCGGTGCGCGCATTGGCGTGCTGGGCACGCAGGACTATATGGACACGCCGTTCCAGACCACGGCATACACGCAGGAGCTGATTGCCAATCAGCAAGCCCAGAGCGTGGCCGACGTGTTGAAGAACTCGCCCTCCGTCCGTCAGGCGCGTGGGTTCGGGAATTTTCAAGAGGTTTATGTCGTTCGTGGCTACACGCTGTTCTCCGATGACATTGCCTATAACGGCCTGTACGGCATGCTGCCGCGCCAATATGTGGCGTCGCAATTCTTCGAGCGCGTGGAAGTGCTGCTGGGTGCCAACGCGTTTCTGAACGGTGCCGCTCCGGGTGGATCCGCGCTCGGCGGATCGGTCAATCTGTTGCCCAAGCGTGCCAGCAACGAGCCGATTTCGCAGGTGAGTGCAGGCATCGAAAGTGGTGGCCAGGCTTATGTGGCGGCCGATATTTCGCGCCGCTTCGGACCTGATCAAAGCACCGGTATTCGTCTGAATCTGGCGCGCCGTGATGGCGATACCGTGATCGATCGCGAAAAGCGGACGCTCGGCATGGCGGGTCTCGGGTTGGATTGGCACTCGTCCAACGTGCGCCTGTCGGCCGACATCGGTTATCAGGACAACGATCTGCGCAACGGTCGTGCGCAGGTCACGCCGGCCGCAGGTCTGCCGATTCCCGCCGTGCCCCATCGCACAGGCAACTATTCGCAGCCGTGGACCTACTCGAAAGAAAAAGACCTGTTTGCTACCGTGCGCGCGGAATGGGACATCAATGACCAAGTCACTGCATGGGCCGCGGGTGGCGTGCGCAGCGGTGAAGAGCGCAACGTGCTCACCGGCATCACGATGCTGGATGCCAATGGCGGTGCGCTGACAGCGCCGTTCGACAATCGCCGCAAGGACAACGTGCGCACCGGAGAGCTCGGTGTTCGCACCAAGTTCCAGACCGGCTCGGTGGGGCATCAGGTGATCGCCTCGATGCATGCCTACAACGGCACGGAACGCAACTCCTACGGCATGGCCGCGGGTTCGCCGACCAACCTGTACAACCCGGTGAACGTGTTGCGACCCAGCAGCTATGTGTATGCCGGTGGCGACCAGAACGACCCGCTGCGCGTAGGCAACACCACCACCAGCAGCATCGCGTTGGCGGACACCATGTCGTTCATGGATGGGCGCTTGCTGCCCACTGTGGGTCTGCGATATCAGAAGATCGAGCAGACCGGCTACGACTACACAACGGGCGTGCAGACCAGCGACTACAGCAAGTCGCGCGTCACGCCAGTGGCCGGCATTGTCTTCAAGATTCAGCCTGCGCTCTCGGTCTATGCCAACTACGTCGAGGGTTTGGTGAAGGGAGACGTGGCACCGCTCGTCACCTCCAACAATCTACCGGTGCTCAACGCGGGATCCATTCAGGCACCGATTCGCACCAAGCAGAAGGAAGTGGGCGTGAAGTGGGAGCAAAACGGCTTCGGCGCGAGCGCTGCGTTCTTCACCTCTGACAAACCGAGCAACATCATTCAGAACCAGGTGTTCACCCAAAACGGCAAAGAGCGCCGCCAAGGGGTTGAGTTGACCGCGTTTGGCGAACCACTCAAAGGCCTGCGTCTGCTGGGCGGTGTGACCCTGCTCGACGCCAAGCAAAAGCAGACCCAGGATGGACTCTCCGATGGCAAGCGCGTGGTTGGTGTGCCCAAGCAGCAATTGAGTCTGGGTGTGGATTGGGATGTTCCCGGTGTCAGGGGCTTTGCGCTCAATGCGCGCGTGATTCACACGGGAAGCCAATATGCGGACGCAGCCAACACGCAAAAGGTGGCGTCTTGGACCAGCACCGACATCGGCGCGCGTTATCTGATGCCCATTGGCGATACCCGTTTGCTCACTTTGCGTGCCAACGTGGCGAACCTGTTCGACAAGAACTACTGGGCGTCGGTCGGTGGCTATCCAGGCTCCAACTACCTCGTGCAGTCCGTGCCCCGCACGTTCGTGCTGAGTGCCACGGTGGACTTCTGAGGCCACCGGGTTGAGCTGATCTGATGCGCGCGTTTCTCACCTTGGTGCACCGATGGCTGGGGTTGTCGGTGGCACTCTTTTTGATTGTGGCTGGCAGCACCGGAGCCATCATTTCGTGGGACCATGAAATCGATGAATGGCTGAACGCGGATGTCATGCACACGCCCGGGCGCGGCCCGCTGAAAGATCCATTGCTGCTGGCCGAAGCCGCACGCGCCAGCGATCCGCGCGTGGGCATCAGCTACATGACACTGGCACTCGAAGAAGGCCATGCCGCGATGTTTCTGGTGCGGCCCGTGAATGATCCGGCCACTGGCAAGCCCTACGTGCTGGACTACGACACCGTCTTCATCGACCCGGTCACTCTTCAGATCATGGGCCACCGCAACTCAGCGAGCGTGGCGCTGTCCAAGCGCAACCTCATGCCGTGGCTGAGGCAGTTTCACGAAAGTCTGCACATCCCGCCATTCATGGGAACCGACCGCTGGGGCTTCTGGCTGATGGGTGGTGTGGCGCTGACCTGGCTGCTCGACTCCTTCGCCGCCATGGTGCTGACATGGCCCGTGAAGATTCGCGCAAGCAAGACCAAGAACGACACGCCAACAGGCACCCCGACCAGCGCCGTGCAATGGCTCAAGCGTTGGCGACCTGCGTGGTTGGTGCGTTGGCGCGCGGGAGGCTACAAACTCAATTTCGATCTGCACCGCGCGGGTGGTCTATGGGCCTGGGCATTCATTCTGATCATCGCCTTCACCTCGTTCTCGCTGAACCTGTATCGCGAGATTTTCTATCCGGTGATGTCGCTGGTTTCGACCACAACGCCCGGCCCGTATGAAACGCTGAAGCCGGCACCCTTTGGTGTGCAGATTGCACCAAAGATCGACTTTGCACAGGCCATTGCCATCGCCCGCGAAGAAGGCATAAAGCAAGGTTTTGAGCACGCGCCCGCAGGCATTTGGTGGGGCGGCGATTTCCCGTTCTACAACGTGTCGTTCTTTGATCCCAAGGACGAGCATTCCGCCAATGGCATGGGCTTGTCGAACATGTATGTGAGCTCAGAAGACGGCCGCGTGCTCGGCACCTATCGGCCATGGCACGGCACGGCAGCCGACGTTTTTGTGCAGCTTCAATTGCCGCTGCACTCGGGACGAATTCTTGGATTGACCGGTCGCATTCTCATGTCGCTCATGGGCGTGATGGTGGTGATGTTGTCCATTACCGGCATCGTCATTTGGGAGCGGAAGCGGCGGGCACGGTTGCTGGTGCGCAAGTAGGGATTTGGACTTGCCGTGTTCGCGTCGAGCCAACACGGCCGCTCACTCACTCATTCACTCACGCATTGGCGCTGCGAAACCCAGCTTTGACATGGCTGCCATCGCAATACGGTTTGTTCTGCGACTGCCCACACCGGCACAGGTAGGCATCGGTCACGCGGTTGATGGTTTTCCCCGTACCGGTGACGACTTCAAGCGCCCCGCTGACGTGTAGCGGTCCGTTGAGGGTAGGGTCGATATTCAGTGCCCCGTCACGCTGCTCCAGCGCTTGCGAGTCCACCGCTGCAGGTTCACCGGTGGCGATGAAACCCGCTTTGATGTGACTTTGATCGCAATAAGGTTTGTTGCCAGATGCCCCGCAGCGGCATAGCGTGGCGCGGAATCCGTCCTCTTTGCCGTCGATGGTCAGCGGCGCGCGAAACGCGAGAGGCCCGTTTTCACGAACGTGAACCAGGTTCACTATTGGTGCTTTCTCCATGGCTGCGCCATCCGCGCTTTTGCATTGGATTGCACCGGAGGGGCAGTTGTGGGCGATTTCCAGAACTTCTGCTGCGGTGGCGCGTTCTGGGTGGATCCATTCGCCCTGTACGTTGGGGACGAATACTTCGGGGTGCAGGAGGACGCAGTTCCGGGAGTGAATGCAACGCTTTGCATCGAACTCCACGGTGACTTCTTTCGATTGAACTACTTCTATGGTCATTGAATGACTCCTGTTGTCTGTTTCATCGTGTGGGGTGCTTTGCTTTGCTTTGCGTTCCCGATGCCACGCTACACGAGCGGCACAGGGCAACTCGTAGGACAAGAGGGGTAATTCACGATCGGAACCCTGAGGCGTTGGAGTTGTCGACGGCGGGGCATATCGTGAAAAATAGCCAGCACCGGATTCGCAGACATTTCATGCGTTTACAGACTCTTCAATCGCGCGGTTTGAAAAAATCCTCACCGTGCTCACCCGCGCGCGTCGCGGAATCGATGATCTCTCGCCACGACTTGCCTGAGGCTCGCAGTTCGTCGACATCCGGTCCCATGGCGTTGCCGTAGCGTGCCACCGTGTTGGCGATGAGGCGTTCCAAAACCGGAGCAGGCGTGAGGTCCCGAAAGGTCTGCTTCAAGGCATTGCGCTCATCCACCACCCATCGGGCGACCGCTTCTTCGCTCGCGCCGGAGCGCAGCTTTTCCGACGCGGCGTTGGCTAGATCGGCAACGGCGTTTGTGTACTTCAAACGCAAGGAATGGTTTGACATGGGGCTTTGACAATGGTGCCGCTTGGCGGTGTTCTCGAAATAGGGTGCGGTGGAAAAGTCGGGAGAGGTTGTCAGGCCTCCGTCACGCCATCTTCGCAAGCACCGCAGGCGCAATGATCCGGTGCATGGGCTTTACCGGCAGCATGTAGATGCGCCCCAATGTGTTCTTCACGTGAACGACCGTGGTGACGGTGATGAGCACCGCAGGCTTGTCGACCAAGGCTTTGCGGTGCACGCTGAGAACCACGTTCAGGTGCTTGTCGTCGTCGCCCAGCAGAACTTCGTCATGGGTGTTCTTCAGCAGTGTGAAGATGCCCACGCGTTCGCCCGGTTGATACGCCGATGCGGGCTTGGTGCTACTGAGTTC
>CALMCS010000651.1 GCA_937862875.1 uncultured Comamonadaceae bacterium | reverse complement strand
GCCCGGCGGAATCTTTTCGCCGGTGGAGGTGACGATGATTTCCTTGATGCGGCCGAGGATGCGGATGCGTCCGCCGTCGATCAGCTCGGCTTGGTCGCCCGTGCCCAGCCATCCCTCTGCGTTGATGGTGCGTGCCGTGTCTTCGGGGCGCTTCCAGTAGCCGCGCATGACGATCGGGCCGCGCACCTGCAGCTCGCGGTTCTCACCAATGCGTACCTCCACGCCGGGTAGCGCGCGGCCGACGGTCGAGGGGTCGTTGTCGACGAGCGTGTTGACCGAGACCACGGGGGTGGTTTCGGTCATGCCGTAACCCTGAATCAAGGGCAGGCCCAGGCCCAGAAAGCATTTGGCGATGCTCGGTGACAGTGGCGCTCCGCCGCTGACCGCTACGCGCACACGCCCGCCGAACTTCTCCAGCAACGGCTTGGCGACCAGCTTTTGCAGCAGGGACCACGGCAGCATACGCATCCAGCCGCCGGCATTTTCCTCAGCCGTGGGTGCGGACAGATTTTGCGCGGCGCGAAAGCGCGCCCAGCCCACCGATTGGGTGGCTTCGAAGAGTTGGGTCTTGAACTTGGACTCGGACAGCACTTCCAGCAATTTGGCGTGAACGCGCTCATAGATGCGCGGCACCGAGACCAGGATGGTCGGACGCACGATCAGCAGATCCTGGGCCAGCAACGCCACCGAGCGCGCATAGGCCACGCAGCTGCCGGATGCAATCGCCAGGTAGTAGCCACCGGTGCGCTCGAAGGTGTGCGACAGCGGGAGGAAGGAGAGGAACACGTCTTCCGGGACCGGATAGATGCGCTCCATCACCGCCTTCACGTCGGCGATGACATTGGTGTGGGTCAGCATGACGCCCTTGGGCTTGCCCGTCGTGCCGCTGGTGTAGACGATGGCGGCCAGATCTTCAGCTTCGGGCGCGGGGGGCAGGGCCTGGTCGGCGGATGCGTGGGCGAGCCATTCCTGCAGATTGGCGACGGGAATTTGGTGCGCCGGCTGATCACCGGTAGCAGGTAGGGCTTCGCCATCCGCAATGATCACGCCGAGCAGGTGCGGCAAGTCACCCGCCGCGTCGGCGATGCCTTGCCATTGTTCGCTGTTGGACAGCACCAGCAGCGACACCTCGGCATCGCCCAGGATGTAGGCAATGCTGCCGGGATTGTCGATGGCATGCAGCGGCACCGGAACGCAGCCCGTGGCCATGGCGGCCTGGTCGACACACATGGCGTTGATGCCGTTCGGCAGCAGGATGGCGATGTGGGCTTTTTCGGGCAGGCCGGAGGCCGCGATGGCTCGGGAAAAACGACCCACTTCCTGCGCGGTCTGACGCCAGTTCAGGCTCTTCCAGTGGCCTGCGTCATCGCATTGGCGATAGGCCTCGCCTTCAGGAGTAAGGGCAACCCGCTTGGTGAGCAGTGCTGGCAGGGTATGTACGTCGTGCAGATCAGAGACAGGCGAATTCATGCGGAAACCAGTAGATGACACAGCAGCAAGTGCGGATCGGTGTAAACCAGAGCCTTGCCAGGAATCTGAACATCTTACCCACTGCAGACCGCTCGGCCCCAGACTGGTGTCACACAGGTTTCAAGCCGCCTGCATCTGGCAGAGTTATCACCCCGCCGCGTCTAGGCCTTGTACGAAATGGGCCTGCATGGCCTGACGCGCGGCGACTGGGTCGCGTGCATCGAATGCGGCCATGATGGTTTCATGCTCTTCGAGCGAGTTGGTGATGCGGCCCGACTTCAACAGCGAGTTGTGGCGACTGAGCTTCATCACGCGGCGCAGGTCCTGCACCATCTGGAACAGCCACTTGTTCTGTGTCGCCTCGAGAATGCGCATGTGAAACTGCTCGTTGATGCTGAAAAACAGCTTTCGGTCGAGCGTCGCGGCCATCAGCTCCTTGTGCAGCGCGTGCAATTCGGCGCGCTGGGCGGCGCTGGCAAATTCCGCGACCCAGGCGGCCGCATCGCTCTCGAGCAGAGACAGCAGGTGGTAGACCTGCTTCATGTCTTCGTGAGTGACTTCGGTCACCCAGGCACCGCGGCGCACGCGCATGGTCACCAGACCTTCGGAGGCGAGGACCTTGAGTGCTTCACGCAGGGGAGTGCGGCTGATGCCGAATTCTTCGGCAATCTTTGCCTCGTCAATCCAGCTGCCGGGGGCGAGTACGTCCGAAAAAATGCGCTGGCGCAAGTGGTCAGCAACTTCCTCATACAAGGCGCGGGGAGAAAGGGTGACTGTGCTCATATATCGGGGCGGATTCTAGAGGCATAGCTGACAAGTCAACTATGAAAACGGGGTTGTAAGTGTGTTGGCAAGAAGGATGTGCGAGAGTCCAGTTCAGCGTTTCGATGCGGGTTCAAGCAAATTTGCGGGCAATTCCGCAGAACTTCTCAATCGGCCATCTCCGAATCGCTAGAATTGACGTTAACGTCAACGTAACCTTACATTTGCTTGGCCCAGCATGCATGCCACTACACGAATCACGTTAGAGACAGGCAAACCAAACTAATTTCCGACAAAGATATGATAATTTACGCTGAATTCAAAATTTTGGATCAATAATTATGAATTCGATGTGTGTTTTCACATCACGAAATTTTGACGCATCTTTTGCTCTTGTATTTTTTGCATCTCTTTTTTCCCAACAGTTTCCATTGCCATGACTGACGAATCCAAACCAACTGACAACTTCGCCCCCTCCAACATGGACGCGTGGCACAAAGCCGCCGCAAAGTCCGCGCCGGGCGGTGACGTTTCAGCACTGAACTGGGTCACGCCAGATGGCATTTCGGTCAAGCCGCTGTACACCGCGGATGACACCGAGGGACTGGCCTACACCAACACCTTGCCAGGCTTCGAGCCCTACATCCGCGGCCCGCAGGCCACGATGTATGCCGTGCGCCCCTGGACGATTCGCCAGTACGCCGGTTTCTCGACCGCCGAAGAGTCCAACGCGTTCTACCGCAAGGCGCTCGCCGCGGGCGGTCAGGGCGTGTCGGTGGCGTTTGACCTGGCTACCCACCGTGGCTACGACTCCGATCATCCGCGTGTGACGGGTGACGTGGGCAAGGCCGGTGTGGCGATTGATTCGGTCGAGGACATGAAGATTCTGTTCGACCAGATTCCGCTCGACAAGGTGAGCGTGTCGATGACCATGAACGGCG
>CALMCS010000650.1 GCA_937862875.1 uncultured Comamonadaceae bacterium | reverse complement strand
CTGGTGGTGATGGCGGTGGTCAGCTTTGGCGCCGAGGTGATTGCCGACGGCAACATCCACGTCTACGCGCCGCTGCGCGGTCGCGCCATTGCAGGCGCGCGTGGCAACACCGAAGCCCGTATTTTCAGCACCTGCATGGAGCCGCAACTGGTCTCCATCGCCGGCATGTACCGCGCCATCGAGACCGATTTGCCCAGCGACGTGCTCGGCAAACCCGCTCAGGTGCGGCTCGACGGCGAAAAACTGCTGGTCGAGCCACTGTGAGAGGCGCCAGCGATATGCCCAGGACGCCGCGGCACGACAGCCCGACCCGAATTCTGAATCCGATGGATTACAACTTTTTGAAAACCCGAAGCAAGGACTTTGCATAACATGGCCAAAATCGTCGTCGTGACCTCCGGCAAGGGTGGTGTGGGCAAGACCACCACCAGTGCCGCCTTTGCATCCGGCCTTGCGCTTGCCGGCCACAAGACAGCGGTAATTGACTTTGACGTCGGTCTGCGCAACCTTGACCTGATCATGGGTTGCGAACGCCGCGTCGTGTATGACCTGATCAACGTGATCCAGGGTGAAGCCAATCTGAACCAGGCGCTCATCAAGGACAAGCAGTGCGACAACCTGTTCGTGCTGGCCGCCAGCCAGACGCGCGACAAGGATGCGCTCTCGCAAGAGGGCGTGGGCAAGGTGCTTGAGAACCTGGCCGAAATGGGCTTTGAGTACATCGTCTGCGACTCGCCAGCCGGCATCGAAAGCGGTGCCCTCATGGCCATGCATTTTGCCGACGAGGCACTGCTCGTGACCAACCCGGAAGTCTCTTCCGTGCGCGACTCCGACCGCATTCTCGGCATGCTCAGCAGCAAGACCAAGCGCGCCATCGAAGGTGGCGAGCCGATCAAGGAACACCTGCTGATCACCCGCTACAACGCCAACCGCGTGGAAGACGGCCAGATGCTGAGCCTGACCGACATTCAGGACATCCTGCGCATCCGCCTGATTGGCGTGGTGCCCGAGTCCGAAGTGGTGCTGCAGGCATCCAACCAAGGTATGCCCGCCATTCACCTGGCGGGTACCGACGTGTCCGAGGCCTACAAGGACTTGGTCGCTCGTTTTCTCGGTGAAGAAAAGCCCATGCGTTTCATCGACGCGCAAAAGCCAGGCTTCTTCAAACGCATCTTCGGGAGGTAAGGTACATGTCTCTGTTGTCCTTCCTGCTTGGGGAAAAGAAAAAGACCGCCACGGTCGCCAAGGAGCGACTGCAGATCATCCTCGCGCACGAACGCAGCGGCCGCAATGCCGGACAGCCAGACTACCTGCCTGCGCTGCAGCGCGAGTTGGTGGCCGTCATCAGCAAATACGTATCGATCAGCGCGGACGACATCAAGGTCCACCTGGAACGCCAGGACAACCTTGAAGTGCTGGAAGTGAAGATCGAACTGCCGGACGTCGTCGTCAAATAGAGCGATAGATCCATCGATCCGGAATCGGACGCTCCCCCGCGAGTGCCCGATGCCAAAAGCAAAAAAAAAGCGCTTGCCGTCATGGGCACGCGCTTTTTTCCATTTCAGCTCGACGTTGTCTTTTCGTCGTCCACGGCGGAGGGGCTCAGGAGCCGCTCGGTGTAGAACTTGCCGCCGTGATACACGAGGGGGGAGGCGTCGGGATGGTGGGTGCAGCACTCGACCTCACCCACAAAGATCACGTGATCGCCTTCTTCATAGCGACTGCGGTTGAAACACTCGAAACTCGCGGCCACGCCGGCAAGAATCGGGGCACCGCCGGCGCCCAGGGTGTATTCCACATCCTGCCAGCGATCCACGCCCTGGCGGGCAAACCGCTCGGCCAACAATTGCTGATCGGACGACAGCACATTGATCGCATAGTGCGTGCCCGTGCTCAGCGCGGCCAGCGAGGCGGCCTTGCGCGCCAAGCTCCAGAGCACCAGAGGCGGGGTGAGTGACACCGAGTTGAACGAATTGGCGGTCAACCCGATCAACTGGCCATTGCTGGCGCGCGCCGTCACGATGGTCACACCCGTGGCAAACATGCCGAGGGCGTCACGAAAGTCGCGGGGCGAAAAGCTGGGCGTGCGGGCTTCCATGGAAGCGTGGAGCGGAGAAGAATTACGGTTCACGAAAACGCGGCGTACTGTGCCGAAGAGCTTGTGAAAGACAGTTGGGTAACGTTGGACGTCACTTGGGAATGTGAGTGGTCTATTATTGACTGCAACCTATCAGCCTGACGCTGAAAGGGTTCCAACTAGATTACTACATGGCGATTCTTCCCCGATTCACCACATTGGGCCACGGTCACACCGTGCTCATGTTGCATGACGCCGATGGCGGTCACCTCACCTTTGCTCCCACCGTTGAATCGCTGGCGAGCCAGGGCTACCGCGCCATTGCGGTCGATCTGCCCGGTTACGGCTACACGCCGCCGACCGAGCCCTACAGCGTCAAGTCGCTGGCGCAGAGCTGTCTGGCGCTGGTGGAGGCGCTGCAGGTCGGTCAGGTCTCCGTCATTGGCCATGGGCTGGGCGCGATGGTGGCGCTCGAGATGGCACTGCGCGAGCCGCAGTGCCTGCGGCGGCTGGTGCTGTGCGCCGGCGGCCCGCCTTTGGATGACGCGTCCCGGGCCGTCTGGGTGCAGCCTCGTCTGGCGGCGCTCGATGAGGGACTCTCCATGGCGCAGATCGCCGATCGCATCGTCGCCATGCAAACGGGACGATCCGCACTGCCCGAGGGCGTGCACCTGATTCGCCATGCCATGACCGAAGTCCATCCACGCGTCTATCGCCATGCGGTCGAGGCGTTGACCGGTTTTCAGCGCAATGCCGTCGCCCTGCACCAGATTGCGGTGCCCACTCTCTTGCTGGGTGGTGCGCAGGATGCCTGCACGCCACCCGAAGCGCTGCAGGCGCTGGCCCATGTCCTGCCCGACGCGACAACCTATACGCTGCCGGGCATAGGCCACTGGCCACAGCTGGAAGCGCCGGAAGAGTTCGACGGTCTCGTGCTGGACTTCATGAACCAGACGCGCAAGGTGCATTGATGGATCACTGGGTGATAGCGCCATCTTCCTAGGGAGCACGTAGCCCTCTCTATATATAGAGAGAGGGCAGGTTCCCCAGGGGGGAGCGAAGGCGACGCTGCCTGGGCAGACCGACCGAATTGTGA
>CALMCS010000649.1 GCA_937862875.1 uncultured Comamonadaceae bacterium | reverse complement strand
CCACTCCAGGCCCTTGGAGGCGTGCAGCGTGGAGAGCACGACCATGTCTTGCTCTTGTTGGCGTTCGCTGATGGTGGAGAGCAGCGCAATGTTCTTGGCCACTTCGAGCAGGCTCTTGGTCTCGGTCTGCATGGTGGTGCCGGCGGCGTCTTCGATCTTGCCGCCCGCGCGCTGCACCATCCAGTCGCAGAACTCGAGCACGTTGGTCCAGCGGGCCGCAGCCACGCTTTCGCTGTCTTCGCTCTCGTAGAGGTACTGCTCGTAGCCGATCTCCTTGAGCCACTCGAGCATGAACTCGCGCGAGCTGTCCATGCCCATGGTGCCGCGCGCCTTGTATTCCAGGTAGTTGATGTAGCGGCCGAACTCCAGCAGGCTTTCATGCGCCTTGCGCGGCAACATTGCGCCCAGCATGTGGTTGAACAGCGAGCCGAACATGCTCAGCTTGTGCTGCCCCGAAAACTCGCCCAGCTTGCCCAGCGTCGTGTGACCGATGCCGCGCTTGGGGGTGGTGATGGCGCGCAGGAAAGCCGGATCGTCGTCGTTGTTGATCCACAGGCGGAACCAGGCGCACAGGTCCTTGATTTCGGCGCGGTCGAAGAAGCTCGTGCCGCCCGATACCTTGTAGGGAATGCTCAGCTTGCGCAGCGCCTTTTCGATCGGCTTGGCCTGGTGGTTGGCGCGGTACAGCACCGCAAAGTCCTTCCACGCGGGCTGCGGATTGGCGGTGGCGCGCAGGCTTTGAATGCGCGCCACGATGCGCTCGGCCTCGTGTTCCTCGGTATCGCAATCGACGATGCGCACCGGCTCGCCCTCGCCGAGTTCGGAGAACAGCGTTTTGGGGAACAGCTTGGGATTCGGCTGAATCACGTTGTTGGCCGCGCGCAGGATGGCCGAGGTGGAGCGGTAGTTCTGCTCCAGCTTGATGATCTTGAGCTGCGGGAAGTCGAGCGGCAGCTTCTTCAGGTTGTCGAGCGTGGCGCCGCGCCAGCCGTAAATCGATTGGTCGTCGTCACCCACGGCGGTGAGGTGCGCGCGGTCGCCGACCAGCATCTTCAGCAGGTCGTACTGTGTGGCGTTGGTGTCCTGGTATTCGTCGACCAGCACATGGCCGAGCTGGCGCTGCCATTTCTCGCGCACTTCCGGGTGGTGCTTGAGCAGCCGCATCGGCATGCCGATGAGGTCGTCAAAGTCCACGCTCTGGTAGGCGGAGAGCCGCTCTTCATAGCGCTGCATGATGAGCGCAATGCTGCGCTCGCTGTCGTCCTGCGCCATGGCCAGCGCCTTGCGGGCGTCCCAGCCGTTGTTCTTCCAGCTGCTGATCGTCCACTGCCATTGGCGTGCGGTGGCCGCGTCGGTGGTTCCGCCCGCGCAGTCCTTGATGATGCCCGTGACATCGTCGGAGTCCAGAATGCTGAACTGCGGCTTGAGACCCAGCGCGTGGCCGTCTTCGCGCACCATGCGCACGCCCAGCGCGTGGAAGGTGCAGACCAGCACTTCGCGCGCCTGTCGGCCGATCAGGCCGGCGGCGCGCTCGCGCATTTCGGCGGCGGCCTTGTTGGTAAACGTGATGGCGGCAATGCGCTTGGGCGCCATGCCTTGCTCAATCAGCCGGCCGATCTTGTGCGTGATCACGCGCGTCTTGCCAGAGCCCGCGCCGGCAAGTACCAGGCAGGGGCCTTCCGTGTAATGGACGGCTTGGAGTTGAGCCAGATTGAGTCCAGCGGACATTGATTTTCTTGATTGGGGGTGTGGGGAGGGGGACGCTGAGGTCAGATGGAAACTTGGCACAAAGGCCATTGCTTCTACGTTCAAAGCGTTGGATCATAGCCACCCGGGCATGTCCTTGACCAGCGCGCAGTTGGCAGTTGTCAGCGATCTAGGAAACAGCATTGACCTCAGGGGTTTCACCAATAGGTAAGAAACGTCGGGTAACAATTGGTGAATGGGGTCGCGCATAGCGATTCCAACTATCGAACAAAGTCCGTGCAGCGCGCTACGGGCCTCACTTTGCTCCTTTTTTTCATTTGTTTGCGGTCTCAAAACAATTGGCATTCCTGCTTAGTTTTGCCTTGACTGCAAGCAAATCGTGTGTTTTTAAGTTATCTGTAACTCGATTGGATGGTTAACAAATGTCATCCAATGGTAGAAGAATCGTTGCGAGATGTTAGCCCCCATCAATTGGAAAATTAATCTCGATATACTTTTTTCATTGCCACTGATTTACAGGTGGGGGAAATATGAAACATAGTGTTGCTGGAGTAGCTCCAGACTTACTAGCTCCCGTGTATCTCGATCGATTCGTTGCCCTTTTTGGTGTGGCAGCGCGCAAGTCCTTGATTCAATGGACTCGAGCATCGACCGGGGAAGCACAATTAGCATTTTTGGACGCTTCATCCAAAGGAGATGTTGTGCCCGCGTCTACGCCTTGCGTGATCTATATCGGAAAGACTTCGGCTGCGACCGAGAAGGCGCGCAATGCGCGCTGGGTCTCGCATCTGCCGGCGGAGTTCACCGTGTCCGACCTGATCGATGCACTCGACCGGGCTGCGGTGTTCCTGATGGACTGGTCTGCACGCCAGAAGATTGCTGCCGCCAAGGCGGTGGCCGCTGCCGTGCCCGTGCCTGCCGCCCCGGTGGCCCAGGCACCCGAATCGGAAGATCAATTCCAACTGACCAGTTGGGTGTCGCTCGACGCGCCTTACAACACCGGTGCGTGTGTGCGCGCCATGGCGCTCCTCACGCGTGCTCCGATCAATCTGCGCCAGCTGTGTGGACACAGCGGCCTGGACGTCGATACCGCACGTGAATTGATCGCCAGTCTCAATCGCCGTGGTGTGTTGCGGCACACCGCTCACAAGCCCGTGGCCGTGCTGGCGAGCAATGCGGCGCAGGAGCAAGTCAATCGAGGCCGTCCGGTGCGCATGGGGCTGGTGCAGCGCCTGACGCGCTGGGTCCGGGTTGGAGGTCGTGTCTAAGTGGTAATGGATTCTCTTCCGCGCATCGCTCTCGTTGGAGCGATGGGCATAGGTAAAACAACGGCGCTGCGCTCCCTGTGCGGCGAGCAGATGATTTCTTCGGACGTGGTCAATCTGGACCGCGCCGCCAACGCCAAAGAGTTCACCACGGTGGGCACGGAATTTGGCGAAATCGATCTCGGAGACGGCGAACGCGTGCAAGTGTGCGGCTGTCCCGGCCAGGAACGCTTCAGCTTCGTACGCCAATGGATTCTCTCGGTCTCCATGGGCGTGTTTGTCATGGTGGATGTGAACCAGCCCGGCGACGTGCAGGAGGCCTCGCGCCTGCTGCAGGACATTGCCGCGTTCGAACAACCCCCCGTGGTGCTGATACTCAACGCGCGCGCCGCACCGGCCGCGGCCGTCGATGCCTTTGCCGCCGCGATTGCCGGCGCTGGGCATGGCGTGATTCCCGTTCTGCAGGCCGATCCGCGCGATCGCCCTCAGATGCTCGACGCCATTGGCGTGCTGGCATCCATGCTGTCCCTACAAAGTGAGGAAAGATGAGCAAAGCGTCTACGGTGGTTCCCGGAACAGTTGCAGCGACCGGGCAACAGATTCTCAAAGAAGTTTTTGGCTCATTCACTGAAGTGCAGACCGCATTGCTCGCGACACCCGATGGTTTCGTGATCGCCGCGCATGGTGTGCCGCCCAACAAGGATGGCGCGCAGATGGCCGCAATGGCGAGTTCGATGATGGCGATGGCGCGTGCCGTGGCCACCGAAATCGGACACTCCGGCAGCCGTCGCCTGACCTTTGAAACCGATGACGGCACCGCCATCTTTCAAAGCGTTCCCAGCGAGTTTCCTTGCATCCTGTGCCTGGTGGTCCGAAAGGACGGCGTGCTTGGCCGCGCTCTGTGGGCGGTCGGTGAAGCAAGTTCACAAATGGCTTCGCGTTTGCACCTTTGACATGCTTCAAAAAGTATGCAACCGTTACACAACTTTGAGAAGCCCTGACAATTTCAGTCAAATTTTCGAGTTTTCCCACGCGGGGGAGTGAGGGGCGATGGCCCACCGCGTACGGCTTTTTCTTGTAGGCATCTCCACACAAAGAGGTAAAACACATGGCTAGCATTCAAGAATCCCTGAGCGCACTGATGTCGATCGACGGAGCGCTTTGCGCGGCCGTCGTGGACAGCGGAAGTGGCATGCTTCTGGGCAGCATTGGCTCGGGCGTCGACCTGGAATTGGCAGCAGCCGGCAACACCGAAGTGGTGCGTGCCAAGCTCAAGACCATGAAGTCGCTGAACCTGAACGACCGTATCGACGACATCCTCATCACCCTCGGCAAGCAGTACCACGTGATCCGTCCTCTGCAGCAGCACGACGGCCTGTTCATCTATCTGGTGCTGGACAAGGAAAAATCGAATCTGGCACTGGCACGTCGCAAGGTGCAGGACGTCGAGCAGAAGCTGGCAGTCTGATCACAACGGTTTTTTCATCGCGTTCTTTCGCTGCGCGCCAAGCGCATTGAAAGAACCGATCCGAGGAAACTCCAAAGGTACGCGCTTCGTACGGGTACCTTCCTCATGCCCGCCGTGTCAGCATTGAGCCCACGGCAGGACTTGAACCCGCGCATGGCGCGGGTTTTTTCGTTGGGCGGACCGGCGTATCGCAAATCGCCGGCAAACATGTCCCGAGCTTGCGACAATCACGCATCGTGCTGTCTGTCTTCTCTGTCACCTTCCCCTTCTTCGCACTGGTGCTGTGCGGCTTTCTGGCGACGCGCGCCCAAATATTGCCGCTCGCCTCGATCAGCGGGCTCAACACCTTCGTGCTGTACTTCGCGCTGCCGTGCATGCTGTACCGGTTTGGCGCGCAGACCCCGATTGCCCAGCTCCTGGATCCGGCCGTGGCCGGCGTGTATCTGCTGTGCGCGCTGATCATGGTCGGCGCCACCGTGGCGCTCACGCGGCGGGGCAGCATCGGTTGGAACGACGCGGCCTTTGGCGCACTCGTCACCGCATTTCCCAATACCGGCTTCATGGGCGTACCGCTGCTGGTGGCGCTGCTCGGTCAACAAAGCGCGGGCCCGGTGATTCTGACAATGGCGATCGACATGATCATCACCACGTCGCTCTGCATCGCGCTCTCGCGCCTCGACGTGGCGGGCGCACACGGCGTCTCCACGGCGCTGCGCAAATCCATGCGCGGCATGCTCACCAACCCCATGCCCTGGTCGATCGTGCTGGGTGCCGTTGCGTCGGCCGCAGGCTGGGTGCTGCCAGGCCCGGTGGACAAGACCATGGCCATGCTGGCAGGAGCCGCGTCACCGGTCGCACTGTTCACGATCGGCGCGGTGCTGGCACGCTCGCAGATGAACGCCCACGAGCAAGTACCGCTCGGGCAATATGTGCCGCTGGCGCTGGCCAAACTGATCATTCACCCGCTGCTGATCTGGTGCGTCGCCAAGGCGGCGATTGCCATGGGCGCACAGATCGATCCATTCACACTCACCGTGCTGGTGCTGCTCGCCGCACTGCCCAGCGCGAGCAACGTCTCGCTACTGGTCGAACGCTACGGAGCCCACGGCGGCCGCGTGGCGCGCATCATTCTGGTGTCAACCGTGTTGGCGTTTGTGACGTTTTCTGCGGCGGTGATGTGGATGACTTGAACCTGCGGGCGTAGTGGCGATTGAGCAAGCGAAGAGCGCTTCATTCAATCTTTCATGCTCCGTCCCCGCAGAGCTGCCCGGAGCCCCTTCTCCCCGCGCGCAGAGAGAAGGGGAAGGCGCGAAGCGCCTCAGTACCCAGTAACTCAATACTCCATGAACATGCGCTGCAGTTCCTGCGTGGTGACGTTGCCCTTGGTCAGTGCGAGCATGGTCAGAATGCGGGCCTTCTCAGGACGCATGTCGTGCGCCACAACCCAGTCGTACTTGTCGTCAGGCTGCTCGGCGTTGCGCAGCACAAAGCCGTACGGCACGCGCGATGAGCGCACGATCAGCACGCCCTTGCCGCGTGCATCCTGCAGTGGCTTGACCATGCGGTCGGCGACCGAGCCGTTGCCCGTTCCGGCGTGGATGATGGCCTTGGCGCCGGCGTCGACAAACGCGTTCACCGCGGTGGGTTGCACGCTGCCGTAGGCGTAGACGATGTCGACCTGTGGCAGTTTGTCGATGCTGTCGATGTTGAATTCGGAACCGCTGGTGTGGCGCTTGACCGGTGCGCGGAACCAGTAGTTCTTGCCTTCGACGACCATGCCCAGGGGGCCCCATTGGCTCTGGAAGGCGTTGGTCTTGATGTTGACGTCCTTGTTCACATCGCGGGCGGTCTGGATTTCGTCATTCATGGTGACGAGCACGCCCTTGCCCTTGGCGTCCTTGCTGCCGGCGACGCTCACGGCGTCCACCAGATTCAGCGCGCCATCGGCAGACAGTGCGGTGCCGGGACGCATGGAGCCGATCACGACGATCGGCTTGTCGGTGTTCACTGTGAGGCTCAGGAAGTACGCGGTCTCGGCCAGCGTATCGGTGCCGTGGGTGACGACGATGCCGTCCACATCCGATTGCTTGACGAGTGCCGACACGCGCTTGGCCAGCGTCACCAGGTTGTCGTTGGTGAAACTCTCCGAGGCGATTTGAAAGACCTGCTCGCCCGTCACGTTGGCGTAGTTGGCCAACTCCGGCAGACCGGCCAGCAGCTTGTCCACAGGCACCTTGGCAGCGGTATAGGTGGCGCTGTTCACCGCGGAGGCGCCGGCTCCGGCGATGGTGCCGCCGGTGGCCAGAACGACGACGTGGGGCTTGGCTGCCTTGGCAGTGGCACTGGCGGCTGCGCCAGCGGCGGACGAGTCCTGCGCGAAGCTGATGGAGGGCAGTGCAGCGAAACTTCCCAGGAGGGATACGGCGATGGCCGTGGCTGCTACCGACTTGCGAAACGATCGTTGGATAACCATGTGAGCTCCGAAATAAAGTTATCGCGGCGCTGACCAAGCCTTGTGGGTGGTGCGCCGCGAGCCTCGCACGATGCGCCTCGCGGGCGGGCGCAGCATCGGTGCATACCCTCAAAGAATACGTATCTGTTTGCTACAAAAAACCGTCCTCAGAGAGAGCGCTGCGCAAGCTTGCAATGTGCGCGTAAGGGTTTGAATTCAAGCTGTGGCGGCGATGCATCACAGACCGTCCGAAATGTGGTGGTCGACGGTGTGCGACTGTGTGCAAACGCACATTACTTCGGCATCATTGGCTTCGGCTATCGAATTTATGCGGTGGATTGGCCATGATCGAGGTCCGGGCCGAGCCGTCAATCAAACGACGACATTTGGAGAGGGAGCGGTATGGAGAAGCTGGTTTATCCGAAGGAAAGAACGCTGGGCACGATCACGCTGGTGGTGGGCGTTATCGCCTGGCTGCTGCTGATTCTCGGCACGGTGGGGGTGGCGCTGCTGTTTGTGCTGCTCGGCTTCATCGGCTATCTGTTTGCTCAATCCGCGCTGATTGCGTGGCTGCGCGGCACGGGCGTGCGCTTGTCGGAAGACCAGTTGCCGCAGCTCTACATGCAGTATCTGCAGTGCTGCGAAAAGCTCGAAATCAATGAGCCGCCAGAGGCCTATCTGCTGCAGGGCGACGGCATGATGAATGCGTTTGCCACGCGCTTTCTGGGACGCAATTTCGTGATCGTGCTGGCCGACACCGTGGATGCGATGAACGATCTGCCGGATGGGGTGAATTTCTACTTCGGACACGAGCTGGGCCACATCAAGCAAGGTCACTTGACCAGCCATATCTGGCGCGCGCCGGCGCTGTGCTTGCCGTTGATTGGCGCGGCCTATTCGCGTGCCCAGGAGTACACCTGCGACATGCACGGCCTTGCCTGCTGCAACAGCCAGGAAACTGCGGCTCGCGCGCTGGCAGTGCTGGCTGCCGGAGCCGACAAATGGCGCACCGTGAACCTGGCGGGCTATGCCCGTCAGACCATGAGCAACCGTGGTTTCTTCGCGGATCTGCATGAGTTGATCAGTGGCTATCCATGGCTCACCAAGCGCGTGGCGCGCGCGCTCAATCCTGACATTCGAATGCCGGGCCGCAATCCGTTCTCGTATCTCTTCGCGCTCTTTGTTCCCTACTCTGGGCGACTGGGTGGGGGCGCGGCGGGGCTGGGCATGTTGATGATGTCTGTGGCGCTGATCGGCATACTCGCGGCTGTGGCATTGCCTTCCTATCAGGACTACGTCGCACGCGCCGAGTTGACCACCAAATGGGTTGCGTCTGCGCCCTTGCGCAGCGCTCTGGGCAACTACTACGCGGCCAACGAGGAAGTGCCGGAAACTCTCGCCGCCGCCGGTGTCGGAGCCGCACAGTCCGTGGGCTTCGAGTACGACGCAGACAGCATGAGCCTGCGTGCACAGACCAAGGTCGGAGAGTTCCTGATCCAGCCTTCCGACAACGACGGCAAGGTGGTATGGAACTGCTACGGCGAAGGCCGCAAAATGAAGAAGGCCTTGCCGACGGCGTGCCGCAGCAAGGAAGAGGACGACTGATCCATCCACGGGATGCCCGTCGGTGGTCTGGCAACGGGCACTCTGCACCTCGGTGCGTTAGGTCCAGTCGTCAGATCGCTTGCGGGTCCACATCCACCAGCCAGCGGATCACCGTCTTGTGGTCGCTGCGCACGGCGTGCAACACACCCTGCCACGCGGCCAAGAAGTGCTGCAGTGCGCCGCGATGCGTGCTCTCGACCAGCATCTGCGCGCGCTCCACGTTGGCAATGCGCTGCACGGCCATGGGCACGGGCGGGAACAGGAAGACATGGTCCAGCCCGGGCAGCTGCGCCTCGCGGGCCGCGTCGCTCGCGGCCTTGAGAAAGGCCTGAGCGGCCTCCTGTGAGCGGGCATCGGCGCGGATCAGTGCCTGGTACGCAAACGGCGGCATGCCCGCATCGGCGCGTTCTTCGAGCTGCTCCGCCGCGAATTTCGGGTAGTCGTGCTTGCGCAGCGATGTGTAGAGCGAATGCTCCGGGTGCCAGGTCTGCACCCACATCTCCGGCGGGTTGCCGCCTTGTGCGGCGACATATTGGGCGTCGCGACCCGCGCGGCCTGCGGCCTGCATGAGCAGCGCGAACAGGCGCTCCGGTGCGCGGAAATCGCTGCTGAACAAGGCACCATCGGGCTGCACCGCCGCCACCAGCGTGATGCGGCGGAAATCGTGGCCCTTGGCGATCATCTGCGTGCCGACGAGCACGTCCACTTCGCCGCTGTGCACCTGCGCCAATTGTTCTTCGAGCGAGCCCTTGGTGCGCGTGGTGTCCGCGTCGATGCGCGCCACGCGTGCGGCGCGGCGTTCGGGCGTGATCACGTTGCGCAGCAGGCCGGCGAGTTGTTCTTCCAACTGCTCGGTGCCGCGGCCCATGGGGGCGATGTCGACATTCCCGCAGCTCGGGCAGGAGTGCGGAACGCGCTGCGTGAAGCCGCAGTGGTGGCAGCGCAGCGTGCGATCGATCTTGTGGAACACCTGGTGCGCGCTGCAATGCGGGCAATCGCTTTTCCAGCCGCATTCCTTGCAATGCAGCACCGGCGCAAAGCCGCGGCGGTTGAGCAGCACCAGACATTGCTCGCCGCGCTCCACGCGCTGGACGATGGCCTGCAACAGCGGCGGCGAGAACACCGCGCCACGCGGCTGTTGGCCCATGTCCACCACGCGCACGCGGGGCAGCTCGGCCGCACCGATGCGGCTCGGCATGTCGAGGCGTTGGTAGCGTCCACCCTGAGGCGATTCTGCGGTCGCGGGGCGGCTGGCGTGCCAGCTTTCCAGCGACGGCGTGGCACTGCCCAGAATCACCTTGGCGTTCTGATCGCGCGCACGCCACACGGACAGATCGCGCGCCGAGTAGCGCGCGCCTTCCTGCTGCTTGTAGCTCGCGTCATGTTCCTCGTCCACCACGATCAGGCCCAGGTGCGGCATGCTCGCGAACACCGCCATGCGCGTGCCGAGCACGATGCGGGCCTCGCCGGTGTGTGCGGCCAGCCAGCTTTTGAGGCGCTGCGGATTGGTCATGCCGCTGTGCATCGAGACGACCGAATCGGCACCGTAGATCGGCGCGAAGCGCTCGAGAAAGCGCTGCTCCAGCTGCGGCGTGAGATTGATTTCGGGCACCATCACCAGCGCCTGGGCCAGCGGGTTCTCGGCCAGCAATTGCTGCACGCTGTGCAGATAGACCTCGGTCTTGCCGCTGCCGGTGGCTCCGTACAGCAGAAACGGCCCCGGCTGCGTGGCGATTTGCTGCGTCGCCGCGGCTTGCTCTTCCGACAGGGCGACGGGTGGCAGGGCCGCCGCATCGCCCACGGGATCTTTGTCCTTGCCCTTGGCCGCACGTTTCAGGCGCCGGTTCATTTGCTCGGGCGTGAGGTCGCGCAACTGCGGCGGCAGGGCCGCCAGGGCCACCTCGCCCAGCGCACGCTGGTAATACCGCGCCGTGAAGGCGGTGAGCTTGCGCCAACTGGCCGACAGCGGCTCTATGCCCTCGAGCACTCCGGCGATGGCGCGCGGCTTGACGCCTTGGGGCAGCACGGGCGCGTCACCGTCATTCGACGGAGGGTCCCAGACGACACCCAGCACCTCGCGCCGTCCCAGCGGCACCCGCACCAGGGTGCCCGGCTCCAATGGGGTCGGGCTCACGTACGACAGCGGTTCTCCCACGCTGCTGTGCGCGGGAGTGGCAACCGCCACCCAAATCCAATGGGTTTGGGGCGTGTCGGATTCGGTGGGGGCGGGCGTTGCTGCGATCTCTGGTGTCATGGGGCCGGGAAAGGAGGGGCCAGATTTTCTAGGGCTTGAACAAAACAGGAATGAAAGCGGGCCGGTTCGGGCGCGGTCAGATCATGCTCTTTTTTGCCCGGTCTTGAGGATAAACGCGGATTTCCCCCAGTTGAAAGTGAACTCTGTGGATAACTTTGTTAACTACTGCGCTGGCGTTCTCTGGGCGAAAAGATCAGCGTTGGTGAAAATGCCTCTTGACATGCGGCATGAAATAAAAAATCTCCAAATAAATCAATGCGCTTTCAGCCGTTCTTACGATTCCATTGCCTCAATGGACAGCGTCTGATTTGGGTCGCCTCGCTCGCTCCAACATGTGCACAACTACTATGTCAAGAGCTACGTTAGTCAAAAAATGAGCTGGGTTGGGCCCGATTTTCGGGGACTTTGCTTGCAGTTCCGGCGCTAAGTGGTTGATTTTGGGCGGTAAAACAGGGTGGTTTGGGATTTCTGTGGATAACTTTGTTGATATCCAATCCGTGAGCCCCAAGTCGCCTCTCTAATACCTGCTTTTCTCTCCTTGTGCCGGAAAATGGCAAAAGAAAAAAATCATTGAAAATCAATAGCTTGAAGAGATGTTGAAAACCAACAAAGGCGACAGTCAGGCAGAGTGTTACTAGTTGTCTGCGAAATTCTGCCTCGCGCAATTTGTGCATAAGTGCAGGAGCGACTCGCCGGGGCGAGCCAGCTCCTGACTGGCTTTGCGGCTTACTTTGGCTGGCGCATGGCCCGGGACTGGGTGTGCACGGCCTCGACCAGCGCTGCTACGTGCTCTGGGGGCGTAAATTGGCTGATACCGTGGCCCAGATTGAAAATATGGGTCGGACCGGTGCTGTTGCGGTCTGTGTGGGGTGCGCCGAAGCTGTCCAGAACCACTTTGACCTGCTCGGCGATGCGCTCCGGCGGTGCAAACAGCACGTTGGGATCGATGTTGCCTTGCAGCGCCTTGCCAGCGCCGCCTACCTCGCCGCCGACAATCGCCCGGGCGTGGCCGAGGTTGGCCGTCCAGTCGAGGCCCAGCACTTCGCAGTCGAGGTCCTTCATGTCGGGGAGCCAGATGCCGCCGCCCTTGGTGAAGACGATGCGCGGCACATCGGTGCCATCCACGCCGGTGCGCTTGAGCTGCGAGAGCACGCGCTTGGTGTAGGCGAGGCTGAATTCCTGGAAGGCGCGATCGGCCAGCACACCGCCCCAGCTGTCGAAAATCATCACGGCCTGTGCGCCGGCATCGATCTGCGCGTTCAGGTACGCCGCCACGCTGTCGGCATTGATCTGCAGAATGCGGTGCATCAGGTCGGGGCGCGAATACATCAGCGATTTGACCAGGCGGTAGTCGTCGCTGCCCTTGCCCTCGACCATGTAACAGGCGAGCGTCCACGGGCTGCCCGAGAAACCGATCAGCGGCACGCGGCCTTGGAGCGCATGGCGGATGCTGGTGACGGCATCAAACACGTAGCGCAGCTTTTCCATGTCCGGCACGGCCAATTCGGCCACGTCGGCCTCGTTGCGCACCTGTTTGGCAAAGCGCGGGCCTTCGCCCTCGGCAAACGACAGGCCGAGGCCCATGGCGTCGGGCACGGTCAGGATGTCGCTGAACAGAATGGCGGCATCCAGCGGGAAACGCTCCAGCGGCTGCAACGTCACTTCCGTGGCGTAGTCCACGTTGGTGGCCAATCCCATGAAGCTGCCCGCCTTGGCGCGCGTGGCTTTGTACTCCGGCAGATAGCGGCCGGCTTGGCGCATCAGCCACAAGGGGGTGTAGTCGGTGGCCTGACGGCGGCAGGCACGCAGGAACGTGTCGTTGGAGAGGATTGGAAAGCTCATTTCGCAATTGTCGCAGGGAGTGACCGAAAAACGGCGTTAAACACCTCATCGAGGTGCGCGACTTGAACAAGGCGGTTCACGGTCGCGGGCTCGGTGCTAGGCGCTCAGAAATTGAGTGATGTGTTCGCAGCGCATGCCCGGCTCGACGCCCAGCGAGCGCGCCGCCGCGTTGACATGCTGCACCACGCCGCTTTCGAGCGTGCTGCGCGCATCGCCAATGCGTGCGCTGTGGTGGCTCACGCCGCAGGCCGCGAGGCCGTGCGATTGCAGCAGCGCGAGCCCGGCGATGCCCGCGTCGTCCAGGCCCACGCCGGCATCGTTGAAGATGCTCAGCAGGGGTCTGGCGGCGACCGCGTAGCGCGCCGCGCTCATGCCGCCGTGCGATCCGCTGACGGCGATGCAACCGGCATCCAGCGCGGTCAATTCGGTAATGGAATCCACCACCTTCACCGGCGGTTTGCTGCATGGCTTCATCGCACGGCTCCAGACATCAGCGCTGCGAGCGGGCCAGCGCCTGATCGATGTCCCAGAGAATGTCGTCCACATCCTCGATGCCGACCGACAGGCGCACCATGTCGGGCGAGACGCCGGCCTTTTGCAGCTCCTCGTCGGTGAGTTGGCGGTGGGTGGTGGAGGCCGGGTGAATCACCAGCGTCTTGGCATCGCCGATGTTGGCGAGATGGCTCAGAAACTCGCAGGCATCGATGAACTTCTCGCCGGCCGCCGCGCCGCCCTTGACGCCGAAGGTGAGGATGCCCGATGCACCCGGAGCGCCATCGACCTTGCGCAGCAGTTTGGTTGCCAAATCGAAATACGGCGACTCGGGAAGGCCGGGGTAGTTGACCCATTCCACCAGCGGATGCTGCTGCAGAAACTTCGCCACGGCCAACGCATTGCGGCAGTGCTCGCGCATGCGCAGGTGCAGCGTTTCCGCGCCCTGCAGCAGTTGCCAGGCATTCATCGGCGAGAGCACGCCGCCGAAGGTGCGGTTGACCTCGAGGCGCGCCTTCATCGTGTAGCCGAAGTCGCCAAAGGTCTCGTAGAACTTGACGCCGTGGTACGCACGGCTCGGCTCCATCATCTCGGGGAATTTGCCGTTGTCCCAAGGAAATTTTCCACCCTCGACCACCACGCCGCCCATCGTCGTGCCGTGGCCGCCGATGTATTTGGTGGCGCTGTGCACCACGATGTCGGCACCGAACGCGAGCGGGTTGCACAGGTAGGGACTGGCGACGGTGTTGTCGATCACCAGCGGCACACCATGGGCATGCGCGACCTCGGCAATCGCCGCGATGTCGAGCACGTTGACGAGCGGATTGCCGATCGTCTCGCCGTACATCGCGCGGGTGTTGGGGCGTACGGCGCGGGCGAAATTCTCGGGGTCGGCCGGGTCCACAAACGTGGTCTCGATGCCCATGCGCGAGAAGCCCACGCCGAGCTGGCCCACCGTTCCGCCATAGAGCGTGCTGGCCGCAACGATGTGGTCACCGGTCTTCAGAATTGCCAGCAAGGCCGCCATCTGCGCGGCCATGCCGCTGGCGCAGGCGAGTGCCGCGCGGCCGTTTTCGAGACTCGCGATGCGCTCCTCGAACACCGCCACGGTGGGGTTGCTGATGCGGCTGTAGACATTGCCGAAGGTCTGCAGATTGAACAGGCTCGCGGCATGTTCGGCGTTGTCGAAAACAAAGCTCGTGGTTTGATGGATTGGCGTCGCGCGCGCACCAGTGACCGGGTCGGGCTGCGCGCCCGCATGGATGGCGCGGGTGCCGAATCCGAATTCGCGGTCGCCGGATGGTTGTTGAGAATCTGTCATGGGGGATCAATAAGGCAGTTGCTGTGGACGTTTGGCGGAGATCACTTTGGTGTTCACGCCCATCCAACCGAGACCGCCGAAAAGGCGTGCATGTTCGATCTTCACGCAGCGGTTCTGAATCACGCTCAGGCCCGCGGCTTCGGCGCGCAGGCCGGCCTCTTCATTGAAAACGCCAAGCTGCAACCACAGGCATGACGCGCCCACGGCGATGGCCTCGTCGGCCAGCGGAGGGATGTCTTCGCTCTTGCGAAAGCAGTCGACCATGTCGATCTTGACACCGTCTTTCTGCAGCGCCGCGGCGGCTTCGGTGACGCTCGCATACGCGTGTTCACCGAGAATCTCGCCGCCTTCTTTGGCGACCAGGGGGTTCACTGGAATGATGCGGTAGCCATGCGCCTGCATGTACTTGGCTGCGAAGTGACTGGGACGGTGCCACTGCGGTGACAGGCCCACTACGGCAATGGTGCGGCACTGCGTGAGAATGCGGCGCAGCGTGCTGACGGTATCGGGAGTTTGAAGCATGATGAGCCCAGTTTAGGGCCGATCAGCGCGCGAGCCCATCGGGTGCTCTACCGATGCAACAGGGTCCGCCGCTCGCGATGGACGGTCAGATGGCGCTGAGTGCGACCTCGGTGTCCTTGGGCGCGGCGGCGACCACCACGCGATCGCGTCCGCTGCGCTTGGCGATGTACATGGCCGCATCGGCTGCGGACACCAGCGGCTCCCAGCTTGCACCTTGCGCCGGAATACCGGCATGGATTCCAACGCTGACGGTGACGCGCAACTCTTCGCCCGAGGACAGGATGAGCGGCGTAGTGCGGATCGCGCGGCTCACGCGTTCGGCCATGATCTTGGCCTCGTGCGGCAGCGTTTCGGGCAGCACCAGCACGAACTCTTCGCCGCCGTAGCGCGCCACCATGTCGATGCCGCGCGACTGTTGCTGCAGGATGCGGGCCACCATCTGAATCACCTGATCGCCCGCGAGATGACCATGCTGATCGTTGAAGCGCTTGAAGTGGTCGATGTCCATCACCAGCACGGCCAGTGATTTGTTCTTTTGGATGGACATGGCGATCGCCTTGACGATGCCGCGCACCAACGCGGCACGGTTGGGCAATTGCGTGAGCGGATCGAGCAAGGCCTTGTGCCGCTCCAGCGCCGCCTGGCGGTCGCGCAGCATGATCAGAAAACCGATGGAGGTGACCACCAGTTTGAGGAACAGCATCAGGCACAGGCCCCACATCGCCAGCAGGCTGCCGAGCGGCATGTCGGTGCCGAGGTCGGGCGAGGGCCGGTCCTTCACGAACACCAGCGGCACGATCGATGCGATCTGCAGAAAGGTCATGGCCGTCACCAGCATCCAGCCAAGCCCCGGCGTGTTGGCGCGCATGCGGTAGAGCACCTGCAAGGTGCACAGGGTCTGCAGCACCGTGATCACGGTCTGCATGCGATTGAAGCCGATGAGGTTGCCGGGCAGGTACAGCGGCACCAGGGCGAGCGAGCCGATCAGCGGCAGCACCACGATGGCCGCGTCACGTTTCCAGTCGGTACTTTGCCGAAAGCGCTGCAGCGCAATGGTGAAGGCCGCAATCGCCGCGCTGATGAGAATCTTTGCGGTGACCTGCAACTCCACCATGCCGAGCCTGCTCTGCAGCGCAAAGCACGCATACGCAAAGCCGCAGAGCGCGGTGCTCAGCACCGCCTCGGCCATGCCCTGACGCCAATGTTGGCGGCCCAGGATCCACATCACCCACGTGACCGTCCACGCGGCAAGAGCGATCATGCCAAACGCGGTCAGGAAGTCGGGTTTGAAGGTGTGCACTGGAAAAATCCGCAACCAATTGTGATTTTCCCAGTTTAGCGGGTTATCGAATAATCAGATAGTCGCAGTCTGTCGAGCGTCAGGCGAGTGTGCACTCGCGTCGGGGTGCGCCGGGCGCGAGCGCTTGAGATACGCGCCAAAGGCGAGGCCCAGCACCGCAGCAACCGCAGAGGCGATCAGCACGCCCAGCTTGGCGTCGTTCAACAGGGCCGCGTCGGTGAATGCCAGCGTGGCAATGAAGATCGCCATGGTGAACCCGATACCGGCCAGCAGGCCTGTGAGCCACATGTGCGACCAGCGCATGCCTGCGGGCAGCGCGCTGATGCGCAAACGCACGGCCAGCCAGCTCACGAACACGACGCCCAGCGGCTTGCCGATCAACAGTGCGAGGGCAATGGCCAGCATCACCTGGCTGCCGCCGGCGGTCGCCGTGTCGGAACCGGTGGACTGGATACTCACCCCCGCATTGGCGAGCGCGAACAGCGGCATCACGCCGAAGGTCACCCAGGGGTGCAGGGACGCGGCCACCCGCTGCACCGGCGCAGCGCTTTCGCGGCCTTGCAGCATGTAGACCGGCGTGATCAGACCCAGCACCACGCCCGCCAGTGTGGGGTGCGCGCCGGTTTGCCAGATGCCCCACCAGAGCACCGCGCCGGGCAGCACATAGAACCACGCACGGCGCACGCCAAGCGCCTGCAGGCCGTACACGCCCAGCAGGCCAAGGGCTGCGAACATCAGCATGCCCCACTGCAATCCGCCCGAGTAGAACAGCGCAATGATGAGCACGGCCACGAGGTCGTCGATGATCGCCAGGGTGAGCAGAAAAATGCGCAACGAGGGCGGCAGTCCCCGGCCCAGCAGCGCCAACACGCCGACGGCAAACGCGATATCGGTGGCGGTTGGAATCGCCCAACCGTTCATCAATTCGTTCGATGGAACCAGTGCCAGATACACCAACGCCGGAGCGGCGACACCGCCCAGCGCCGCCAGAATCGGCAGCAAGGCCTGGCGCGGTTCGGCCAGTGCACCGCTGTGCATCTCGCGCCGGATTTCCATGCCGACCACGAGAAAGAACACCGTCATCAACGCGTCGTTGACCCAGAAATGCAGGCTCTGCGAGAACTGGAAGTCGCCCAGCGACAGGCCCACCATGGCATGCCACAGTGCGTGATACGAATCCTGTGCGGGCGAGTTCGCCCAGATCAGCGCGGCAGCGGCAGCGAGCAGCAAGACGACGCCACCGGCCGCATCGGAATGCATGAGATGTTTGAGGGCCGCCGCGATGCGGTCAGCAAAAGAGAGAAGGGCAGGCGAGCGCGAAGCCGCGGGCCCCCGGGTAGTAGGCTGGGTCATGACAAGAGCAGGTTGTTTTCAACGCGCGGCTTTGCACCACGAATCGAATGTGCGCTGGCGGCCCGACCAGCGCTGCAGAAACCTGCTCCGACGCAGCATTGCGTCACGAGCACCCAGTCGCTATTTTAAAGAAAACGGAATCCTTGCTGCGCGCAAAGACCCCGCATTTTGTGCCTTCTTTCGCTCCAACAGCCGTTCAGGACGCGTGTGCCGTCTTGTTGTCGCCGATGCATTGCGCGAACAATCCCAGCGAGGAAAAGCCGATCACAAATATCGTGAACACATAGGCCGCAGTGGCCAGTCCAAGGCTGGTGCTGAAACCCCAACGGAGCGCGCTGCAGGCCAGTTCGGAATTCCGGTACATCACGTCGCAACGTCCGGCCGATGGCATGTGCACAAACCAGGTGATGGCGATGAACATCAGCACGAGCACGAAGAAGCCATTGCGAATGCGATGTGCGGGAGCCTGATGCAGTGCGAACAGCAACATCATCGGAATGGTGGCGCCCCAGGCAAACATCAGCATCCAGCTGACGATCGGTGACCCCGCGAGCAACTGGGTGAGCCAGGCCATCTTGGGCATGCTGTCGACCGTGGCCAGCACATCCCAGACGAATGGCAGCACGAATCCGGCGACCGCCAGACTCGCCAGCGCAATCGCAAGCACGAGATTCTTGCTGCGCTGCGACGGATGCAGAATCGAGTGGTTTGACGTAGTAGATGCATGCATAGCCCACCTCCTGTGCGGAACAGGGCGGGCAGTGGCC
This sequence comes from uncultured Comamonadaceae bacterium, assembly GCA_937862875.1. Lineage (GTDB taxonomy): Bacteria > Pseudomonadota > Gammaproteobacteria > Burkholderiales > Burkholderiaceae_C > Diaphorobacter_A. The sequence goes on along the minus strand of CALMCS010000649.1, from coordinate 23,296 downwards.
GCTTGAGTCAGAGTCACGCGTTGGGTGACACATCCGAAGGCTGACGCGGCCGCTGCGACGCCGTGTGATTGGATGCTGTGTCCCTCGGACGATGACAGTCTAGTGCGCTATGCGATGGCGTGCATGTAGGTGGAGGCCGTAGAGCGCAGGGGATTACCCGATGATGCGCTCGCGAGCCCGCACATCAGAGCGCGGCCAATGCCGATTGCACTTCGCTCTTGCTCAGCAACTCCGTCATCACCAGCGGTGGCTTGCCCGGTGCATACAGCACGTAGACGGGAACACCGCTGCGGCCCAATTCGCGCAGGGCCACCGTGATTTTCGGATCGCGACGGGTCCAGTCGGCGCGCAGCAGGGCCACGTTCTTGGCCGCAAAGTCGCGGACCACGGCTTCGTCGGACAAGGTGGAATTCTTGTTGAATTGGCAGGTCACGCACCAGGCGGCGGTGAAGTCGACAAACACCGGTTGGCCCTGTGCAATCAACTGCTCCGGCAAGCCGGTTTGCCACGCACGCCAACCGCTTGCAGAACCGGCTTCGCCTTGCGCCGCAACCGTCGATGGCTCGGGCAACATCTGCGTGATGCGCGGGGCCCAGGACCAGGCCAACCACGCCAGCACCAGCACGGAAATCGGCGCAAGCACCATGCGGCTGCGACCGTTCAGCGAGAACAGAGCCCAGACCGCCATCGCCAGCGCCACCAGCAGTGCGAGCAGGGCGGCAGCGCCATTGATGCCGCTTTGCTGACCCAGCACCCAGACCAGCCAAACGACGGTGGCGAACATCGGGAACGCCATGAAGCGGCGCAGCGTGTCCATCCATGCGCCGGGGCGCGGCATCGCACGTGCGACGGCCGGAATCCAGCTGGCCAGCAGATACGGCAACGCCAGACCCAGGCCCAGGGCCGCAAAGATCGACAGCGCCTGAAACGCGGGCAGGGTGGCCGTGAGGCCGAGCGATGCACCCATGAACGGGGCCGTGCAAGGCGATGCAATCGCCACCGCGAGCACACCGGTCAGGAACGAATCCACCACCGGATGCTTGGCCTGCATGCTCGCCACCGAAGACGGCAGCAAACTGCCGAATTCAAAGACGCCGGCGAGGTTCAAACCGATGAGGGTGAACAGGGCCGCGAGCGCCGCCACCACACCGGGCGACTGCAGCTGAAATCCCCAGCCCACGGCTTCGCCGGCGGCGCGCAAACCGAGCATCAGTGCGCCGAGTGCGAGGAACGAAAGAATCACACCCGCCGTGTAGGCCAGGCCACCTGCGCGGTGCGCCTTGCGGTCCTGCGCGTGCTGCGCAAAGCCGACCACCTTGATCGCCAGCACGGGGAACACGCAGGGCATCAAATTCAGAATCAAGCCGCCGAGCAGGGCGCCGAACAATGCGGCAAACCAGACGCCGGCGGGCGCTGCGGAAATGGAGGATGCAGAGGACGCTGCAGCGGGTGCCTGCGCCGCGCCGCCGCCGAGTTGCGAATTCGCCTTGAGCGCCGCTTCGAGTGCCGGCGACACGGTGGCCGCATCGGCCGTCTTCGGCCAGCCGGCGGGTACCGGCAATTCGGCACGCCAGCCCTGGCCATCAGCGCTGACCAGAACGACGGGCATGGGTGTGGGGCTTGCGCTGCGCTGCGCGGACAGGGGCATGCGCCCAGTCCACACATCGCCATCCCATTGCTGGGTGAGCTCACCGGCCGGTTCAATCACCGCCTCGGTTTCGGGGAAGAGCGTCAGCGTCTTGCCCTCTATATTCTTGGGCAGTCCGGCGACACGCACCTGAATGGCGTTGCCGTCCACGGTCACCGAGCTTTTCGCGTTCGCTTCGGCGCTCAGATCCTGCGGATGGGCCTTGGCCGCGGCGTCAAACGCGGCGGAGTGCAGTGCGGTCGTGCCCTGAATCGGCACCTGCAGCGTGAACGTGCCTTCTTCGGGAATACATTCCCGGCGGCAGACGAGCCACGTGGCCTGCACGACGAAGGTCACATCCTTGGCGAGCGGGCCGGGGTTGAAGGTGCTGGCGACCGTCATCGGCACGGGCAGCAGCAACGTGCCTTCGTAGCCGTAATTGACCAGGGTGCCGAGCGGGAGCTTGTGGGGCACGGGCCAGGCGATCTCGCCGGCATCGATGCCTTGGGGCAGTTTCCACTCCATCTGCGTGGGCAGACCGGAATCGCCGGGGTTCTTCCAGTAGGTGTGCCACTCGGGCTGGTGCTTGATCGACAAGCCCAGCCACAGCGGTTTGCCCGGGCCTACGCCGTCTGGGGCCTGCGCCACCAACTCGGCCTGCACGTGGTCGGTGGTGACCACGCTGCTGCCGGCGCTTGCGCCACCGGTCTTGAGTTGAATTTGCGCGCTGGCGCCAAAGGACACCGCAGTGGCTGCGGCGAGAAGGAGGGAGGGCAGCCAGCGCTGCGTGCAAAGGATGGACATGACCTTGATGTGAGCCGACAGCGCTGCTTAGGTTCCATATTGTGTACATCTAAAGGTGGAATCACCACCCGGGTATGCATTGCCCCTGTTTTCCGGTTAGTGGTTTACACCGAGCGGTTTCGTATTGCAGTGCAGCATTCCTGTTCTGCTGTCGAGTGGAGAGGCCGAAATCGCGGTCCACGATACGCAACGCGAATGCTTGTATTGGCGTTTGCAATTGGACTTTGCCACTGGCCGCTCGCCATGATGCTCAGCTCAAATATCAGCCTTCACAGGAGACGATCACTATGCACGTGATTTCGCGCCGGGGAATATTGGCAGGTGGTGTGGCGAGCGCAGCAGCGCTGGGATTGCCGCATTGGGCATGGGCGTCGGGAAAGTATCCGGACAAACCTGTGAGAGTGGTCGTGCCGTTTCCGGCCGGGGGCACGACCGACGTGGTGGCGCGCCTGGTGCTCCAGAAAATGGGCGAGGGCCTGGGGCAGACCTTCATTGTGGACAACAAGGGCGGAGCCAACGGCATCATCGGCACGGAAGCGGTGGCGCGAGCCACACCCGATGGCTACACGCTGCTGTTCAACACCGCCGGTGCGCAAACGCTGAGCCCGGTGCTCTACAAGGCCAACTACGAGGCGCTCGGGAGCTTCGAGCCCGTGGGCATGGTCTGCGATGTCGGCTTCGTGATCATCGCGCGCAAGGACTTCCCGGCCAACAACATTCAGGAGCTGATCGCGCTGGCCCACAAGAGCGAAAAACCGCTGACCGCATCGTCCGGCAGCAGCATGATTTCGCTGATCACCGAGCAGTTCAAGAAGGTCATCAAGGCACCGAACATCATCAACGCGCAGTACAAGGGAACGAGCCCGCAGATGCAGGCCGTGGTGGCCGGCGAGGTCGATTTTTCGTTCGACTCGTTCGTGTCGGTCGAGATGATCAAGGCCGGCAAGGTGAAGGCCTTGGCGGTGATTCTGCCCAAGCGCGCCGAGTCGTTCCCGCAGGTTCCCACGTTGAAGGAAAGCGGCGTGGAGGGCATGGATTTCAACTCATGGGCCGGCATGCTCGCACCCAAGGGTACGCCCAAGGACATCGTGAGCGTGCTCTCGGCGCAGATGGAAAAGGTCGTCAACAGCCCGGAAGTGCTCGCCAAGCTCAAGACCTACGACTACCTGCCGCACGCCCTCGGTCCCGAGGGCTTCGGCAAGATCATTCAGGCCGACAACGATCGCTGGAAACGCGTCGTGAAGGACACCGGCTTCAAGATCGAGTGATCGTCGGCGTTGGCGCAGGGGTGGAAGATGCCGGTACCAGCATCTTCGCCTTGCGCCAGTTGCCGCGCTGGTAGTAGCCGACCATCATCACCATCGAGCAGAAGGCGCTCACCGGAAAGCTCCACCAGATGGCATCCGCACCCCACACGGGTTGCAGAAAATGCGCGAAGGGCACGCGGATCCCCCACATCGCAATCGCCAGAATGATGAGGGGCGGCATCACCGCGCCGGTCGCGCGCACCACGCCCGAGAGCACAAAGGTCACGCCAAAAAACAGGAATGAACCGATCGCGATGTGATTCAGGTGGCGCGCGATTTCGATCGACTCGCTGCCCTCCGGCAGAAACCAGCCAATCATGTAGCGGTCCGCAAAGAAGATCGTGACGATCAGCGCCCCGGTCATCACCACGTTGCAGATCACGCCCGCGCGCGCCGTGTCGGTGACCCGGTCCCACATACGCGCGCCGACGTTCTGCGCCGCCATGGACGAGCAGGCTGCGCCAATCGCCATCGCGGGCATCTGCACATAGGTCCACAGCTGCAGCGCCGCACCGTAGGCCGAAGCGGTGTGCACACCGTACGCGTTGACCATCGAAATCATGGCGATCATCGCCATCGAGATCAAACCGATCTGCGCCCCCATCGGCAGGCCCTTGGTGACCAGCGCACGCAGAATCACCAGGTCCGGTTTGAAGAGACCCATCTCGTGCCGGTTGATCCACAGCGGATGCTGGCGCGCGCGCAGCCACAGCAGCATGAGCGTGAACCCGATCGCGTTGGCCACCAGCGTAGCCAGCGCGGAGCCGGTCATTCCCAGCTTCGGAATCGGACCCCAGCCGAAGATCAACAGGGGGTTGAGCACCGTGTCCAGAATGACGACCAGCAGCAGAAACCAGAACGGCGTGCGGGTGTCGCCCGCGCCGCGCAGCACGGCGGAAACAAAGGCCAGCAGATAGAGCAGCGGGATCGCCAGAAAGATCACCCGCAGGTACGACTCGGCCAGCTCCAGCGCATCGGCCGGCGTGCCCATCCACACCATGATCTTGCGCGACAACAGCCAACCGGCCACGGCAATCACCATCGATGCCAGACCGAAGAAGGTGGCGCTGGTGCCCAGCACCCGTTTCGCCTGCGGCAGATCGTGCGCGCCCATGGCCTGGCCCACGAGAATCGTCGCCGCCATGCCCACGCCGAAGATCAGGCCGATCAACAGGAACATCACGTTGTTGGCGTTCGCCGTGGCGGTCAGCGCCGCTTCGCCCAGAAAACGGCCCACCCACATGGCGTTGATCGAGCCGTTGAGCGACTGCAGCACGTTGCCCGCCAGAATCGGCAGAGAGAACACGAACAGCGTGGAAAAGATCGGCCCCTTGGTGAGGTCGCGCGTGGGCGCACGGCCCGGGGAAGGGGGATGGGCTCTGGGAGCGTTGGATGGCATAGGCGCGAAGTGTGTGGCCGGGTGAGCGCAAAGTCTGCCAGACAATCGCCCGTGCTGCCGGCCACGGCGATAGCTTGCTGCCACAATGCAGACTCGAGTTGCTTCCAACACACCTTGTTGTCATTTGCCCATGAACACCAGCACGACGTCCTCATCCGCCCACGCACCCACGCCAGCAGCTTGGCCTTCGCGACTCTGGGCCGAGGTGAGTGCGCACGACTTTTCGCTGGCGCAGACGAATGGCCTGGCCGCCGAGACGATCGCCATATTGCCGGTGGCTGCGGTCGAACAGCACGGCCCGCACCTGCCGCTGAATGTGGATGCGGCGCTGTTGCAAGGCGTGATCGATGCCGCGCTGCCGCAGTTGCCCGCCGATCTGCCGGTGCTGTTTCTGCCGCCGCAAAATATTGGCTTCAGCACCGAACACACATCGTTCGCCGGAACGCTGACCTTGTCTCCGACCACCATCATGGCCTTGTGGACCGAAATCGGTGCCTGCGTGGCGCGCGCCGGAATCAAGAAACTGCTTCTGCTGAACGGCCATGGCGGACAGGTCAGCGTGATGGACATCGTGGCGCGCGAGCTGCGCATGCAGCATGGATTGCTGGTGTACAGCAGCAGTTGGTTCAGCCTGCCACTTCCCGAGGAAGTGAACGCACAGTTCAGCGCCCATGAGCACCGGTTTGGCATCCACGCCGGGCAGATCGAAACCTCGATGATGCTGCACCTCGCGCCGCACACGGTGCACATGGAGCGCGCCGAGAATTGGCGCTCGACCTCGCAAGATCGATCAGAGAAATACGCGGTGCTCGGCAATGGCCGCAGCGCCAAGATGGGCTGGGCCATCGAAGACTACAACGCCAGCGGTGCGGTCGGAGATGCCGCGGGCGCAAGCGCAGAAAAGGGCGAGCGCGTGGTGCGCGGCGCGGCGGCTTCGTTGGTCCAACTGCTCGGCGAATTGCACGCGCTGCCCTTGTCCCGTTCACGATAAATCACTTCACCGATTCCCAGAATTTTCATGCACGATTCCGTAGACATTCCCCTGTACCCCGCCGAAGCCGAGAACCTCATTTTCGGTCTGCCCATGGCCATGGCCGCGGCCTTTCAACTCAAGGGTGAGGCGATCGGCAACGAGCGTGCGCGCATCCGTATGCCGTACCAGCAGCAATTCACCAACAGCCGCGGCGACATGCACGGCGGCGCGATCGCCACCCTGCTCGACGTGGGTCTGTCCGCCGCAGCGCGCTCGCATGATCCCAAGCGGTATGGCGTCATCACCGTCGACCTGACCATTCACTACATCGCACCCGCCGCGGCCGATGTGATCTGCACGGCCGTCTGCGAAAAGCGCGGCCGCAGCCTGTGTTTTGTGCGCGGCGAAATCACCAACGAAGCGGGTGAAATGCTCGGCATGGCGAGCGGCACATTCAAGCTGGTGGATCGTACCGGCGCTTGATGTGCTGATCGGGGTTACGCGTACGTAGCCCAGTCGCGATGCGCGTCCGTATCCAGATGCGGAAGGGTATTGAAGGTCTGCAGCATCAGTCGTTTCGGGCTGATGCTGAACTCCGTGATCGCGCTGTTTCTGATGCGCATGTTCAGCGCAATCATCACTTCGGCGGGCGTGGCCAGGACCTCGCTGACGGCGGTGGCGATGGGGCCGCCGCTCGAGACCAGCAGCACGTTGTGGCCCACATGCTGTTCGCGGATCTGCGTGAGGGTGCTGCGCACGCCGGCCGAGAAATCATTCCAGCTGGGCATGCCGCGCGGGCTGATGGTGCCGGCCATCCATTGCGCGAGGGCGTCGCACAGGATGCGGAAAAATTGCTTGTAGCGCTCCGGCGTGTCGGCGACAACGCGGGGGCCGGGATGGATGGCTTGGATCAGCGCCTCGCCGTCATATTCGTTCAACGCTGGCAAGACCAGTGGGTCGAATGAAGTAGTGCTTTGCAGTCCTTGCAGAATGCCGTTCAGCGTTTGCTCGTGGCGCACCAGGCTGCCGCGAACCACGGCATCGAAATGCATGCCGCGGGAACGCCAATACTCACCGAGTCGAACGGCTTGCTCATGCCCGCGGGGGCTGAGTTGGTCGTAGTTGTCGGAGCCAAGCGAGGCCTGACCGTGGCGTACAAGATAGAGCGTTCCCATAGCGGCGCATTGTGTGTGCGCCTTGGGGAAATGGCTGTCGCTGTGGGGACTGCGGGGCTCTAGTTGCCGCTGAGATGGGCGCCGAGCACCTTGGCGAACACCGGTGCGTCGACGTTGCCGCCGGTGAGGGCCGCGCCGACCTTCAATCCCTTGAGCTGTGCCTTCTCCTGCATGGCCGCCGCAAACGCGGCAGCGCCTGCGCCTTCCGCGACGTTGTGTGTGTCTTCGTAGATGGCGCGCATCGCCGCGGCGACCTCTTCATCGCTGACTTGCACGATGTGATCGAGATGCTCGGACAACACCGCGAGTGCCGACGGATCGGCCACGCGCACCGCCATGCCATCGGCAATCTGCGTGGTGACCGGTGCTTCGACGACGCGACCGGCGGCGATCGAATCGGGGTAGGTGGTGGCGAGTGTGCTGACCACGCCGACCACGCGTGCGCGGTGGTTCAGCGCGAGCTTGGCGGCGATCGCCGCGCACGCGCCGGAGCCCATGCCGATCGGCACGTAGACCACATCGAGATCGGGCACCGCGCGCAGCAGTTCCCACCAGTAGGTGGCGACGCCGCAGACCAGGTCGATGTGATAACTCGGCACCATCAGTGCGTTGCGTTCCTTGGCGAGCGCATAGGCGTGTTCGCGCGCTTCCTGAAAATCGTCGCCGTGTTCGATCAGCGTGACGCCAAGCGCGCGCATCGCTGCGTTCTTTTCCGTGGAGTTGCCGTGCGGCACGACGATGGTGCAGGCCACGCCATGTTTGCGCGCGGCCCAGCCCATGCTCTGACCGTGATTGCCGCGCGTGGCGCTGACGACTTCGGTGGGCAGGGCGTTGCGTTGGGCGAGCTGTTCAAAGTAGGTCAATCCGCCGCGAATCTTGAACGCGCCGACGGGGTTGTGGTTCTCGTGCTTGAGCCAGCAATCGGTGCCGAGTCGTTCGGACAGCAGGGCCCAGCGGTATTGCGGCGTGGCCTGAAATTCTTCGTACACCGTGCGCGCGGCGGCTTCGATGTCGGCAAGCGTGGGCAGCGACTCTGCGCTGGATTCAGATAACACGGCGTTCATGGGAGGGCTCTCGATGACAGGGTGACGGGGCCGCGCGGTGTGGAGAGAGTCGCGCGGATCGAGGCGGTCGCACCGGGCGCGATCACGACCTGTGATGGGGAGATCTGGGCCGCATCGCAGGCGCGTTGCAGCGGCTGTGCATCGGGGTGCTCCAGCGTGAACGATTGAATCTGCACGCCGCTGCTCGGCAGGCTGTCGGTGGCGTGCTGGGCACCCCATTGAATCAGCGTGGGCAGGCAGCCATCCATCAGGCGCTGGCCGTCGTCGCGGATGGTGATCTGCCATTCCAGCGTGCCGGTGGGCGTGGCGCGGCTGGCTTGCACGATCTCGCCGCGGTCGATGCCGAGGGCGCGCCATTTCGCGTGGCATGCGCTCAGCTCGGGCGTGGCCGCGACCCAATGGATCAGCTGCGGACCGTGCTCGGCGATCTGTGCGCGCAGTGCCTCGTCATCCATGTCGAACCAGCGCTTTTGTCCCGGGCCGCGCGTGGGCTGTGCGCCGGGATTGAGGGCGATGATTTCCAGATAGGCGCGTGGATACGCGGGGCTGGACAGGTTCAGCAAGCGGTTGTGCGTGCCCATGAAGACATGTTCGCCGCCGCCGGGTGGTGTCACGCCCAGAGTGGCTTCGCACCACTGGATGCCCGCATCCAGGCTGTGCGCCATGACCACCAGATGATCGATCTGTGCCGCCGCGCTCATAGCGTGATCTGCCCGTCGATGCAGGTGTGGCTTGCGCCGCCGACCCAGACTTGCGACTGCGCATCCTGCGTGATGAAGACGCGGCCATCACGGCCGAGGCATGTGCCCTGCGCGGCCAGATACGGTGCGCGGATATGGCCTTCTTCGATCAGCCACTGTGCGAGGCTGGCGTTGAAGCTGCCGGTGATCGGGTCTTCCACCGAGGTGGTGGTGGCGTTGAAGAACACACGCACCTCCATGTCGATATGAGGTTCTGCCGGTGCCGTTGTGTCCGAGTGGCTGAAGGCACGGGCCTCGCGGCTGGCGCGGCCGATCAGGCCGGCGTTTTGCGGTGGATACAGCGCGGCGATGCCGACCTCCGCGCCGATCGCGTAGAGCCGTGCGTTGTCGGGTTGCAGTTCCATCAAGCGATCGGGGTCATGCATCAGCAGGGCCCAGAAGCGCGGGCCGTTGTGGAGTCGGCTGTGCGCGGTCACCTCGTCGCGTTGCAGGCCGAGTGCCTCCAGAACGGGTGCCAGATCCGCTTCGGTCATCACCTCGCGGGTGGACGAGGGTGCGGCAAATGCCAGCGGCGCGTGCACGTCGTTCGGGTGGCGTTGAATGGGCACCAATCCCTTGGCGCATTGCTGCACGACGCGATCGGCGTTGCGCGGCTGACCGCCTGCGGCGAGCCAGGCGTGGCAACTGCCGAGCGTGGGGTGGCCCGCAAACGGCAGCTCTTCGCTCGGAGTGAAGATGCGCACGCGGTAGTCGGCCTCGGGGTGCGTGGGCGGCAGCAGAAAGGTGGTTTCCGAGAGATTCGTCCAGCGCGCGAAGTTCTGCATGTCGGCGTCGCTCAAACCTTCCGCATCGACGACTACGGCGAGCGGATTGCCTCGATAGGGCACGGGAGAAAACACGTCGATTTGCATGAAGCGGCGTTGGCGCATGGGAGTCTCGGAACGGTGAGAAAAAAGAAAAGAATCTACTCAGGCCAGTGGCTGATCGAGCACGCCACGCGCGCCGGTGCGCTCGCACAGCGCTTGGTACCAGCGCTCGAGGTTCGGCAGTGGCGGGCGTTGAATCGGCAGGTTGAACCAGCGGTGGATTTCGCAACCCACCGGGATGTCGGCCATGCTGAATTTGTCGCCGACGATGAACGCGTTCTTGCTCAGATGGGTTTCGAGCAACAGCAGCTGCGGCAAGGTGGCGTTGATCGATTGAATGATCACGGCCTCGTCGCGCTGCTCAGGCGCGGTGCGCACCAGTTGAATGAATGCGCCGCGCCCGGCAGGGTTGAACGTCGTCTGTTGCCAGTCCATCCATTGCTCGGCCAGAAATCGCGTGGGCGTATCGTCCGGGTAGAGCGTGCCATGCGAGTGCTTGGAGCACAGGTAGCGCACGATGACGTTGGACTCCCAGAGCGTGTAGCCCTCGTCCTCGATCATCGGCACCAGACCGTTGGGGTTGTGGCTCAGATACTCGGCCTCGCGAACGAGGCCATGCTGCCCACCGGCATCGGTGCGTTGCAGCGAGAGGCCCAACTCCTGCGCGGCCCAGATCACCTTGCGCACGTTGATCGATGATGTGCGTCCCCACAGTCTCAGCATGGCGTGTCTCCTGTGCGTTGGTTGGACTGTTCAGTCTCAGCGCGGCAGCGCTTCGCGGATCGTGGCGGCCAGCGCAGCGATCGCGGTGGCGATGTCCTGCTCGCTCGCGGTCACGAACGACAGGCGCAGCGTGCGCACGTCGGGGGTTTCGGCATAGAACGCAGCGCCCGGCACAAAGGCCACGTTGCGCTCGACTGCCTTGGGCAGCAGATCGATGGAGCTCAGACCTTCCGGCAGGCGCACCCACAGGAACATGCCGCCAGCAGGGTGGCTCCAGGTCACGTCCATGCCTTGCATTTCCTTGGTCAGCGCGGCGATCATCGCTTCGCACTGCTTCTTGTACAGCGCGCGGATCATCGGAACGTGGCGATCCAGGAAACCGTCCTTGATCACTTCGGACACCATGCGCTGGTTGAAGCTAGGCGTGTGCAGATCGGCCGCCTGCTTGGCTTGCAGCAGCTTGGGATAGACGTTCTTCGGGGCGATCACATAACCCAGGCGCAGGCCGGGGGCGAGGACCTTGGAGAACGAACCCATGTACAGGCAACCTTCGGGATTGCGCGCGGTGATGGGCTTGGGTGGTGCGTTGTCGAACCACAGGTCGCCGTACGGGTTGTCTTCGACCAGCGGCACGTTGAGTTCGGCGGCCTTGTCGACCAGTTCCTGGCGACGCGCATCGGTCATGGTGCGGCCGGTGGGGTTCTGGAAGTTGGGCAGCAGGTACATGAAGCGCGCCTTGTCCGCACCGGTGCCAACCTTGCGAACGAAGTCTTCGACGATCGGGCCATCTTCATCGCTGGCGACGGACACCACGTTCGGCTCCATCGGGCTGAAGGCCTGCAGTGCGCCCAGGTAGGTGGGGGTTTCGACCAGAATGCGGCTGCCGGTGTCGATCAGCACTTTGCCGATCAGGTCCAGCGCCTGCTGCGAGCCGGTGGTGATCAGCACCTGGTCTGGATCGATGTCCCACGGCAGCATGTCGGCGATCGACTGGCGCAGCGGGCCGTAGCCTTCGCTGGCGGCGTATTGCAGTGCTGCAGCGCCGTTGTCGTTCAGTACGCGCGAAGAGGCTTCAGCGAAGGCTTCGATCGGGAAGGTCTTGGGCGAGGGCAGGCCGCCGGCGAGGCTGATGATGCCTGGCTTCTCGGTCACTTTGAGGATTTCCCGGATCACCGAGGGATTCATTTTTTCGGCGCGTGCGGCCAGTTTCCATTGCATTTTTTAGCTCCTGTAGGTGGGATCGGCGATAGTCTGCCTGATATTTGGGATGCCGCCCGGTATTGGATCGTGCGGCGAAGTGGGTGTTTGCAACTCTGTCGCTTTGGCGTTCAATCGGTACTCGCGTGGCGCTCTGCGTATTGCATGGGAGTCATGTGGTCATGTCGTCATACCGTCATACGGCCACCATCCATGCGGCGGTGAGCACCAGAATCAGCGCCATGAAGCGGTTGAACCACAGCAGGCGCTTGCCAATGGCGAGCCAATCGCGCAGCAATGCGCCGATCGAGGCATAGAGAAAATTGCTGGTGAAGGCGAAGAATGCCATCACGGGCAGGACGACGGCGAGGCGCAGCAGCGCGTCCTCACGTCCGACGATCCAACCGGCGACGATGGTGAGCGCCAGCATCCAGGCTTTGATGTTCACGAATTGCAAGGCCGCGCCTTGCCAGAAACCGACCTCCATGCGCGAGGCATCGGCCTCGGAGAGGCGGCCGCTTTGGCTGAGTTTCCAGGCGAGCCACACGAGGTAGGCGATGCCGATGATCTTGATGCCCCAGCGCAGGGTCGGTGCGGCCCTGAGGATCGCTCCCAGCCCGGCCGAGCACAGCAGCAGCAGGGCGCACCAACCCACCGGCACTGCCATCACGAACCGCATCGCTGGGCGAATGCCGCGGTTGGCCCCGAGCGCTGCGGCCAGCGTGGTGTTGGGTCCGGGCGAAAAGCTCATGGCGGTGGCGAGAACCAGCAGTGCGGAGAGTTCAACAAAAGGCATTGACGATGTCGTTCTAATGAATTTATGGGATTTACTGTAGGATAAAAACCATTACAGTACCGATACAGTTTGGCCTTACAAATTAAATATCTGTATCGGTCGTGAGGCCAGTACAGATCCAGCGGTCGGTGGCTGTTGGCCGTTGAAACGCAGACCCACTCCCGCATTACATCCGCCATGGCCCTGACGCGCACCCCCGATCAAACACTGACAGACCAACTGGCGGAGCGCTTTTCCGAGCGCATCCGCACCCGGTTGCTACCGGCCGGTGCGCGTTTGCCGTCGGTGCGCGCCTGCGCCCGCCAGCAGGGCGTGAGCGCCTATACCGTCGTCGCGGCCTACGACAAGCTGCTCGCGCAGGGCCTGGTCGAGGCGCGTCGGCAGCGCGGTTTCTTTGTGCGCGATCTGCTGCAAAAGCCGGTGCTGACCCGCGATGAAGAAGGGCTCGATGTCACCACTTTCCCGGTGCCGCATTCGCCATCCGCGCGGCCCGTGTCGCCGCTCGGTGCCGTTCCCATCCGCACCTCCGGCTCACGCATCAACGCCACCACGCTGATCCGGGGGATGTTCCACCATGCCTCCGACAAGCCGCAACCGGGCTGTGGCGTGCTGCCGGTGGAATGGCTCGAAGAGGCGCGCTTCATGCCAGCGGCGGTGCGCAAGGTCACCAACCTCGAAACCCTGCGCGCCGGCTCGCTCAGCTATGGCGAGCCGATGGGCGACACGGGGTTGCGCGCGGTGCTCGCGCGCCGACTGGGCGACATCAACATCACCGCCGGGCCGGAACAGATCATGACCACCGTGGGCGCCACGCATGCGCTCGACATCGTGAGCCGCACGATGCTCAAAGCCGGCGACCCGGTGATGGTGGAGGAGCCCGGCTGGTCGGTCGAATTTGCGCGCCTCGATGCCCTCGGCATGCGCGTGCTGCCCGTGCCGCGCGGCCCTGACGGGCCCGATCTGGAAGTGATGGCGCGCTACTGCGAAACCTATGCACCCAAGCTGTTTGTCAGCGTGAGCGTGCTGCACAACCCGACGGGCTACAGCCTCTCGCCCGGCAGCGCGCACCAGATCCTGCAACTGGCGGAACGCTTCAATTTCTACGTGGTGGAAGACGACACCTACGGCCACATCGCGCCGCAGCACGCCACGCGGCTATCGAGTCTGGATGGGCTCAAGCGCACGATCTACGTGAACGGCTTTGCCAAGATTCTCGCGCCCAACTGGCGCATCGGCTACATCGCCGCGCCCGAGGATCTGGTGGAGCGCTTGCTGGACACCAAGCTGCTGTCCACGCTCACCACGCCCAGCATTCTGGAAAAGGCACTCGCCCTGTGCATCGAGAAGGGCCAGCTGCGCCGCCACTCCGAGCGCATGCGGCTGCGCATCGCCGAGGCCCGCGCGCGCAGCGTGCAGTTGGCGCTCAAGGCCGGTTGCACGTTTGCGGCAGAACCGGCGGGCATGTTCGGCTGGGTGGAAACCGGCGTCGACACCGACATGCTGACCCAGCGGATGCTCGACGAGGGCTATCTGATTGCGCCCGGCGCGCTGTTCCATGCCACGCGCCAACCCTGCACGCTCATGCGCATCAACTTTGCCAACACCCAGGACCCGAACTTCTGGCGTGCCTGGAAGCGGGTCGTGGCCGAAAGCAAGAACACCGGATGACGCAGTGCAACATCGAATGTGCACACGAAATTCGTAAACTTGAATATTGTTAACAACTTGTATCTAAAGTCGCAAATAAAGACGCAGTCAAGGGACGAGTGTTGGACCTTGGTCGTTAAGCCCATTTTTCATTGAGAACTACCCGGATCATTTGCGGCGCGATAGTGAGAATTCGTTATCATCCTGTTTACATTCTGAAATGCAGGCGCGTGCTGTCTGAGAGGATTTGAGCGTGAAAACGCATTCTTTCCGGCAGCAGCAGAGATTTCACTGGAGTTGCCAAGCGCCGCGAGCTGCGCGCTGGGTGACCCGGGGGGTTGCCTCAGTCATGGAGAAACAATGCAATCTACGCTGACAAGCTCTGGTGATCCTGCAATCCCCGTATCCGTGATGACCGTGGCGGAGCTGCAGGATTCGCTGTTGATGGTGATGCACGACCTGCATCGGCTCGAAGGTCTGCTCGGCGATGCGACTGACAATCTGTTGCAGCGCTTCGGTGAAGCCAATGGTTTGCTGAGCGATGATGTGTTCGCACAATCAGAGCGACTGGAGCGCGCGCGCTCGGCGCTTCGCAGTGCGGTCACCGAGCTGCAGTTTCATGACATGGCTACGCAATTGATTTCGCACACCACCCGGGTCGTGCGGTCTTGCGCGTTTCAATTGGGAGCGGAGGCGATGGGTGCTGGCGACGAGCTGGCGGCTGCGCCAGAAGCGGCACCCAGTCGCCCCAATCCGGTGACACAAAGTGAGATGGCAGCGGGCTCCATCGAGTTGTTCTGAAAAGAACGCCTCGCACCGCGCTATGACCGTTTCAACGCTTTGGTCTCACAAACACGAAATTCTTAGAGGTTCAATACATGCCGTCCATTCTTGCAGTTGATGACTCGCCTTCCATGCGCAAAATGGTGGCCTTCACCCTGACCGGTGCCGGGTACCACGTGGTGGAAGCAGTCGACGGGCAGGACGCACTCGAGAAGGCAGACACCCATGAGATCGATCTGGTGCTCGCCGATCAGAACATGCCGCGCCTCGACGGCATCGGCCTGACCCGCAAGCTGCGCGAGCATCCCAAGTTCAAGGGCACGCCGATCCTGATTCTCACCACCGAGTCGAGCGAGCAGATGAAGCAGGCAGGGCGCGCAGCCGGTGCCACGGGATGGTTGGTCAAACCCTTTGACCCCAACCGCCTGATTGAAGTGATTCAAAAAGTTCTGCGCTGAAGCCGCAGCCACCACGGCGTTGCAGACATAAGTGGAGAACAGCATGGCGGACACCCATCCAGAGAACCCGGGCGCGGGCTCGGGAGCACCCTTCGACCTCAGTCAGTTCTACCAGATCTTCTTTGACGAGGCCGCTGAAAACCTCGACCAGATGGAGCACATGCTGCTGCATGTAGACCTGAGCAATGCCAACGACGAACAGCTCAACGCGATCTTTCGCTGCGCGCATTCCATCAAGGGTGGCGCGGCCACCTTTGGCTTCACCGATATCGCCGAGCTGACCCACCAGATGGAGTCGCTGCTCGACCGCGTGCGCCGCAGAGAGCTGTTGCTGTCCCCGGAGCTGGTGGACGTGCTGCTGGATTCCTCCGACCTGTCGCGTGAACTGCTCACCCGCCATCAGGAAGGCGAGACGACCGAACCCCCCTCCACCGTGGCGCTGGTGCGCCGCATCAGCGATCTGATGAGCGGTGGACAACGTGCTGCTGCAGCCACAGCCGCAGGCATCGGTGCAGGCGTCGGTACAGATGCCGCAAGCGCGTCGCCACAGGCCGAAAAATCCAGCGATGATGAATCCCGACCGCTGCGCAAACTGATTCTGCGCATCGGTCCCATGACCACGGCGGAGGCCGCAGACGAGGTCGTCGATCTGCTGTGCAACATGCCCCACATGGAGCAGCTCGATGAACTGCCGGTGCTCCAGGCCAATGTGCGGGCCCTGGTGCTCGAGACGGCCTTCACCGACGACGAGATGCGCGACCTGCTCGCATTCCATGTGGCGTCCGACCAGCTCAGCATCGAGTCCGACGACGTCCCCGGATCTTCGGATCTGGGATCGCCCAGCAGCTTCGGTTTGCTGACCGACGAGGGCGATGACTTCTTTGGCCTCTTCAGCGGCGCACCGGGCCTGCCGTCCGACATGGTGGCCGCGCAGGAAGCGGCCGTGGCCGGCGCGTTGCAAGCCAAGGCGGCGGTGTCGCCGGCCGCAGGCTTCGAACACCGCGGCAGCAGCGCCGCGCACATCGAAGCGGCAACCATTCGCGTCGCCGTGCACAAGGTCGATCAGCTCATCAATCTGGTGGGCGAACTGGTCATCACCCAGGCGATGCTGGCGCAGAACAGCCGCGACCTCGATCCACGCGTGCACCAGCAATTGCTCGCCGGCCTGGCCGATCTCGATCGCAACACGCGCGAGCTGCAAGAGTCGGTGATGTCGATCCGCATGATTCCCATGTCGGTGGTGTTCAACCGCTTCCCGCGCATGCTGCGCGATCTGGCGCTCAAATGCGGCAAGAACGTGGAGCTGGTCACGCAGGGCGAGGCCACCGAGCTGGACAAGAGTCTGGTGGAAAAAATCACCGACCCGCTCACGCACCTCGTGCGCAACAGCTGCGATCACGGCATCGAAACGCCGGATGAGCGCGTCGCCGCGGGCAAGCCCGAGCATGGCACGATCACGCTGTCCGCATCGCACCAGGGCGGCTCGATCATGATTGAAGTGCACGACGATGGCCGCGGCCTGTCGCGCGAAAAAATTCTGCGCAAGGCGCGCGAGCGCGGCGTCGCCGTGTCGGACCAGATGAGCGATCCGGACGTGTGGAATCTGGTGTTCGAGCCGGGCTTTTCCACGGCCGATGTGGTCACCGATATTTCGGGCCGTGGCGTCGGAATGGATGTCGTCAAGCGCGGCATCACCGCGCTCGGCGGCTCGGTGGAAATCGACTCGGCCGAAGGCTATGGCTCGCGGGTGTCGGTGCGTCTGCCGCTGACGCTGGCGATCATGGATGGCATGTCGGTGGCCGTCGGCGACGAGGTCTACATTCTTCCGCTCTCGGCGGTGGTCGAGTCCTTCCAGGTGATTCCGGGCAGCGTGAGCACGGTCGCCCAGGGCACGCCGCTGGTCAAGGTGCGCGACGAATACATGCCGGTGGTGGAGCTCGACAAACTGTTTGAAGTGCCGCGCAACGCGCCGCGCGCTTTGGGCCACAGCGTGATCATGGTGGTGGTCGAGGTCGACGACAACCGCGTCGCGCTGCAGGTCGACGAACTCGTCGGCCAACACCAGGTGGTGGTGAAAAATCTCGAGACCAATTACCGCAAGATTCCCAATGTGTCGGGCGCCACCATCATGGGCGACGGCTCGGTCGCGCTGATCCTGGATGCGGCCGCCATCGTGCGCCGCACGCGCAGCGGAACAGGGCATTTTCATCAAGACTCGGGAGTCATCGAGCTGGGAGCATTGGCATGAACGACGCCGCCATTCTGGAGGTCGACCAGACAGCGCAGGGCAAGGAATTCCTGACCTTTCGCATCGCACAAGAGGAATACGGCATCGACATTCTCAAGGTGCGCGAGATCCGCCGTTATGAACCGCCCACCCGCATCGCGCGCACGCCGGCCTTCATCAAGGGCGTCGTGAATCTGCGCGGCACCATCGTGCCGATCGTCGATCTGCGGATGAAACTGCATCAGAACTGCGTGCCGCAATATTCCGAATTCACCGTGGTGATCATTCTGAATCTGCTGGACCGCGTGGTCGGCATCGTGGTGGATTCGGTGAGCGACGTGTTGCAGCTGCGGCCCGAGCACATCAGCGATGTCCCGGACTTTGACAGCAGCATCGAGCGCGATTGTCTCGAAGGTCTTGGCACGGTGGCGGGGCGCATGCTGATCTTGTTGGATATTGAAAAGCTCATGTCCAACGTGGACATGGGGCTGGTCCCCGCAGATGCATGACACAAGGGCCGCAGCGGTCATGACCCCGCCCTCCGAATTCCCCCCGATCGACCACGGTCGTGCGCGGCGGCGGCGCGTGGGCGCGTCGACCCAGGACGCCGACCTGCTCGACGACGCGGACGACGTGACCGGCGAGCGCGAATTTCTCTGGACGCGCGACGATTTCGATCGCATCCGCGCCCTGATTCACCAGCGCGCAGGCATCCATCTGCACAGCGGCAAGCAAGCCATGGCATACAGCCGTGTGGCGCGGCGCTTGCGCGAGACCGGGCATCGCAGTTTTCACGACTATCTCAATTGGCTGGAGCACCAGGACGGCGAGGAGTGGCAGGAGTTCGTCAACGTGCTCACCACCAATCTCACGGCCTTCTTTCGCGAGCCGCATCACTTTGAATTGCTGGCGAACTGGTTCCAGCAAAACCCGGCCGGTCCATGGAACGTCTGGAGCTGCGCCGCATCGACCGGTGAGGAGCCTTACTCCATCGTCATGACCGCCATCGAGTCGCTGGGTGCGCGCGCGAACTTCAAGGTGGTGGCCAGCGACATCGATTCGCGCGTGATCGATCGCGCCGCAGAGGGCGTGTACCGCGCCGATCATCTGAAGGGTTTGAGCGAAGAGCGGCTGCACCGCTTCTTTCTGCGCGGCAAGGGATCGAACGCCGGATTCGTGCGCGTTCGCCCCGAGTTGCGCGACGCGGTGGACTTTCTCAACATCAACCTGATCGACGATGACTGGCCCTTCAAGACACCGCTGGATGTGGTCTTCTGTCGCAACGTCATGATCTATTTCGATGCTCCCACGCAGCGCCGCGTGCTCGAGCGACTGCACCAGGTGATGAGGCCCGGCGGGCTGCTCTTTGTAGGGCACGCCGAACATTTCAGCGACGCAAAAGACCTGTTCTTCTTGCGTGGCAAGACCTTGTACGAGCGACTATGAGCGCAGAACCGAATCCGTTTGCGTTGCGGTCAGCGCCCGGCATTTCGCTGGAGGAGCTCAAGGCGCGTCCGGTCAAGCCCGGGCAGGCGTCGTTCTACTTCTTCGACAACCACTTTCAACACAACGCGGTCAAGGTGCTCCCCGGCGAGTACTTCGTGACCAACGAAAACGTGATGTTGATCACCGTGCTCGGCTCGTGCATCGCCGCCTGTCTGTGGGACAGCCGCGTGGGCGTGGGCGGCATGAACCATTTCATGTTGCCCGAGGGCGACTCGAGCGATATGTCGGGCCGCTACGGCTCGTACGCCATGGAATTGCTGATCAACGAGATGATGAAGCTCGGCGCGCGACGGGAGTTTCTGCAGGCCAAGATCTTTGGCGGTGGCCGAGTGATCAGCAGCTTCACCAATTTGAATGTGGGCGAGCGCAACACCGAGTTCGTGCGCGACTATCTGCGCACCGAACGCATCCCGGTGGTGTCCGAAGACGTGCTCGATATCTTCCCGCGCAAGGTGGTGTTCTTCGGTACTTCGGGAAAGGCCATGGTCAAGCGACTCGCACACACACAAACCGACGCGATTGCGGCCCAGGAAGTACGCGGCAACGCGGCCTCCGTGGTGCGTGCGACACGTGGCGGATCAGTCGATATTTTCGGGCAACGAAAGGGATAACGCGTGCCAGAAAAGATTCGCGTGTTGGTGGTGGATGATTCGGCGCTGGTGCGCAATCTGCTCAAGGAGATCATCAACCATCAGCCAGACATGCAGTGCATCGGCACGGCCAACGACGCCTTGGCCGCGCGTGAAATGATCCGCGACCTCAATCCGGATGTGATCACGCTCGATGTGGAAATGCCGCGGATGGATGGCATCGACTTTCTGGGTCGATTGATGCGTTTGCGGCCCATGCCGGTGCTGATGATTTCCACGCTCACCGAGCATGGTGCCGAAGTCACCTTGAAGGCGCTCGAGCTCGGTGCCGTCGACTTCGTGGCCAAGCCGCGCCTGGGTATCGAGAATGGCCTGCTGGAGTTGGCGCAGCAGATCGTGGAAAAACTGCGCATCGCAGCGCAGGCCCGCGTGCGGCGCTTGCCGTCGGTGGCCTTTGGCACGATCAAGCGACTGCGCTCCATGACCGGAGCCGGTGCCGCCGAGCTGCCCATGCCAGTGCCGATGCCGGTCCATATCGGCATGCAGTTGAACGAACGCATCATCTGCATTGGAGCCTCGACGGGCGGCACGGAGGCGGTGCGCGAAGTGCTCTCGCACATACCGGTCGACGCGCCCACCATCGTGATTGCACAGCACATGCCGGCGGGATTCACCGCCAGCTTTGCGGCGCGCCTCAACGAACTGAGCACCATCACGGTGACCGAGGCGGTACACGGCGAGCCGCTGTTGCCGGGACATGCCTATGTGGCACCCGGCGGCAAACATTTCGCGGTGGCACGGCGTGCGGGCCGTTATGTGGCTTCCGTGTTCGATGGCGCACCGGTGAATCGGCACAAGCCTTCGGTGGATGTGCTGTTCCGTTCGGTCGCTGCGGTGGCAGGCTCGCATGCGGTCGGCATCATGCTGACCGGAATGGGCAGCGACGGCGCGGCAGCGATGCGTGAGCTCAAGGATTGCGGCAGCTACAACTATGTGCAGGACCAGGCGACGTCGGTGGTGTTCGGCATGCCGCGCGAAGCCATTGCGCATGGGGCTGCGCACGAGGTGTTGCCGCTCAAGCAAATCGGTCTCGCCATGTTGGCGCGACTTCGGGTGAATGCGGCACCCGATCCGGGACGGGACGAATCGCCGTATTGAGGGAGTGGCCGTAGAACGGCTTCGGTTCAAGGACGACGCTGAGTCAGCGTCGCCTTTCACCGCAGCCGTTCGGGCACTTTCAATCGGTCAATCGATCAATCCAACGATCAGGTCGACAGGGCCGACCAGCGCTCCAGCGCATGCATCAGCGCTTCATCGATTTCACCATCGCGCGCAGTCAACACGGCGGCACGGGCGCCATCGGTGGAGTAGATCGTGCCATCGGCAAGCTGCTCGCGAATCGACTTCTGCTCGGTCTCCAGCGCATCGATCTGAGCGGGCAACTGATCCAGCTCGCGCTGTTCCTTGTAGCTCAGCTTGCGCTTGGCGGCAGGGGCTGCGCTCTTGGCGATGGCGGCGGGTTCGGCGGCGCTCGACTCTTCCTTGCGGTTGCCCTTCTTGGAGCCACCGTTCGCGAGTTCGCGGCGACGACGCGACTGCACCAGCCAGTCTTCCACGCTGCCTTCGTACTCGGTCCACACGCCGGGCTCTTCGTACGCAATGGTGCTGGTCACCACGTTGTCGAGGAACTGGCGGTCATGGCTGACCAGGAACACGGTGCCATCGTAGGTCTGCAGCAGCTCTTCGAGCAGCTCGAGCGTGTCGATGTCCAGATCGTTGGTCGGCTCGTCCAGTACCAGTACGTTGGCAGGGCGGGCGAACAGACGTGCCAGCAGCAAGCGGTTGCGCTCGCCACCCGACAGGGAGCGCACAGGGGAGTGCGCACGCGCTGGCGAGAACAGGAAGTCGCTCAGGTAGCTCTTCACGTGCTTGCGCTGGTTGCCGATCTCGATCCACTCGCTGCCGGGACTGATGAAGTCTTCCAGCGTCGAGTCGAGGTCGATGGCCTGGCGCATCTGGTCGAAGTAGGCGACCTGCAGATTCGCACCACGGCGCACTTCGCCCGAATCCGGTTCCTGCTCGCCCAGAATCATGCGCAACAGAGTCGTCTTGCCGGCACCGTTCGGGCCGATCAGTCCCACCTTGTCGCCACGCAGAATGGTGGAGGTGAAATCCTTGACGATGAGCTTCTCGCCGAACGACTTGCTCACCTGTGTGAGCTCCGCCACGATCTTGCCCTGGTAGCTGTTCTGCGCACCGGAGGCAATATCCATCCGCACGCTGCCCAGCGCTTCACGACGCGCTTCGCGGTTCTCACGCATGTGCTCAAGGCGCGTGATGCGACCCTGTGCACGCGTGCGGCGCGCTTCCACGCCTCGGCGAATCCACACTTCTTCCTGAGCCAGCAGCTTGTCGGCCTTGGCATTCACCACGGCCTCTTGTGCGAGCTGATCATCCTTCTGCGTCACATACGCGGCGAAGTTGCCGGGGTAGGAGCGCAGCAGGCCACGGTCGAGCTCGATGATGCGGGTCGCAACGCGATCCAGGAAGGCACGATCGTGGGTAATGGTGACGAGACTGCCCTTGAAATCAATCAGCAAATCTTCCAGCCATGCAATGGAGTCCAGATCCAGGTGGTTGGTAGGCTCATCGAGCAGCAGCACATCGGGACGTGCAACCAGCGCCTGGGCGAGCGCCACACGCTTCTTCATACCGCCGGACAAGGTGCTGATCAGCGATTGCGGCTCCAAGTGCAGACGGTGCAGCGTCTCCTCCACGCGCTGTTCCCAGTTCCAGCCGTCATAGGCTTCGATCTTGGACTGCAGCGTGTCGAGGTCGACGCCATCGGCGCCCGACAGATATTGATCGCGCCAGATCGGCAAATCACCCAGACCCGCAGAAGCGGCTTCGAAGATGGTCGCATTGGGATCGAGCTCGGGCTCCTGCGCTACATAAGTAGAGCGCAGTCCTTGCTGCACATGCATGGTGCCGTCGTCGGGCTTTGCGATACCCGCCAGGATTTTGAGCAAGGAAGACTTGCCCGCACCGTTGCGGCCGATCAGGCCGATACGTTCGCCGATCTCCAGGGTGAAGTCTGCATGATCGAGCAGGGCGACATGGCCAAAAGCCAGTTGCGCATCTAATAGAGTGATAAGTGCCATAAGCACGGATTATCCGCACCTACGAACAGCCCTCTATATATAGAGAGACTATCTTCTGTGCTGGGGGTGTCTTCGCCACAGGAGAGGGAGGCATCGAGCACCCAGGGAGGAATTGTCATAAAACTATCAAACTTCCAAATCTCAGGGGAAACCCGGACTACAATCACGCATCGCTTCAACAAGCGTCATTGGGTAGGCAGCATCAAGCAGCGGACCCGGTGGCAGCAAGATGAAGTGAAGAAATTCTCGAAGTTTGCCGAATGACTCAAAAATTCGGTATAGAATCGAGGGC